>DATHCH010000313.1:0-10781 GCA_035319625.1 Thermodesulfobacteriota bacterium | reverse complement strand
TTGCGCATTGTGACGGGATTCATGTTCTCGTTCCACGGTCCCCAGATAATCTTTGGGGTGCTTTCCAAGTTCCAACCACCGGCATGGTCCCAGCTCTGGTTCGGCGGGATCATCGAGCTTGTGGGAGGGCTGATGGTGATGGTAGGGTTTCGAACCCGCGCGGCGGCTTTCCTCTGCTGCGGCACGATGGCCGTGGCTTATATTCAGTATCACTGGAAGTTCCAAATCGGAACTCAGCTCTTCCCGGCAGTAAACAAAGGTGAGTTGGCTCTTCTCTATAGTTTTGTTTTTCTCCTCATCGCCTGTCGAGGCGGGGTCAAATGGAGCCTGGACAAAACGAAATAAGGTAGGATCACGAGGTCAGAATCAACTTAAGGACAACGTGCAACACTCCAGCACCTGCCGGCCGGTAGGCGGATAGCTGCCGCTGATTTCCTCCGTTAGGCCCTACAAAAATATGATTTGACAAGGGTTGCAAAATGTAATACATTGTTAGACATGAAATCTGCAACACTGACAATCCGATTAGATAAAGACCTTAACGTCTTACTGTCCAAAGCCAGTAAGCGGTCTGGGAGAAACCGAAGTGAAATTGCCCGAGAGGCCCTGCGCCGTCAGCTCCGACTTCAACAATTTGAGGAATTGAGGAAGAGGATCATGCCTTTCGCCGAGGCACGGGGTTTTTTGACGGACGAAGATATCTTCTCGCAGATATCATGAAGGTCTTTCTGGACACAAATGTGTTGGTAAGTGCAATGGCCACAAGAGGCCTTTGCGCCGATGTGTTAAGAGAAATCCTCACCTCCCATCAATTGGTTGTTTCTGCTGCACTGTTTAATGAGCTAAGACGAGTCCTGCGAAAAAAGCTTCAAATTCCGGATGAGCTCATTGATGATGCGATAGAGATGCTCCAGCAGGATGCTCATTTCGCAACTCCTTCAACCCTTTCAGATGTTAAAATCCGGGATAAAGATGACCTTATGATCCTCTCATCTGCATTGGATGGAAGTGCTGATCTGTTGGTCACCGGGGATAAGGAGCTTCTGAATTTGGGCAAAATACAAGACATGGAGATAGTGTCACCCAGGGGTTTTTGGACGAAGATTCGAACCCAACCATCGCATCTACCCGATAAGGGATAAAACCACGTGTTTGTTTCGAATAAATTCAAGGAATATTCAACTCTCCCATCAGACT
The DNA here is from genome assembly GCA_035319625.1 of Thermodesulfobacteriota bacterium. Taxonomy (GTDB): domain Bacteria; phylum Desulfobacterota; class BSN033; order BSN033; family UBA1163; genus UBA1163. The sequence continues at coordinate 9,584 of DATHCH010000313.1, read as the reverse complement.
TTCCATATTGATATCTTTCCGATTGGCAACTCAGGCCTTCCGCACGGTGATCTTCTCCCCCCTCCTCAAAACACCTAGCAAAAAACCTCCGTCGCGGAGCGGAGCCCCTGAAAAACATTTCTCAAAGTGAAAAAAATGCTTGACAAATTAAAAAAGGGCGTTATAATTTTTGAAAGTTTATTTTATTAAACTAATTTCTTTCTATAGTGTCTTACAGGTTACTAAACAAAATTCTTTTTTTACTGTTCTCGCAGGATTTATGAAGATCGGGGAACGGATTCGGAATTTAAGACAGTTGAGCAACCTGACCCAGGAGGAATTGGCCGAGCGGGCCAATCTGACCAAGGGGTTCATCTCCCAGATTGAAAGGGACCTAACCTCCATCTCCCTGGACAGTCTGATCCCGATTCTCGAGGCCTTGGATGAAAACATCTCGGACTTCTTCCGGGAGGCTTCACAGGAGAAGATCGTTTACCGGGAGAAGGACCGGGTGGCGATCGAAAAAGAGAAGATCGAGAAATTTGAGCTCTTGGTCCCGGGTTCGACGAATCGGCGGCTGGAACCCATCCTCCTGACCCTCCGGAAAGGGGAGTCCACGCCCAAAGAGAAGCCCCACGAAGGGGAGGAGTTCGGTCTTGTCCTCCGGGGAAGGGTCAACCTTCGCTTTGGGAGAGAAATTCTGAAGTTGAAAAAAGGGGAATGCTTTTACCTTTCAGCAGAGAAGGAGCATTGGCTTCATAACAGTAGCTTGAGGGAGGCGGTGATACTTTGGATCAGTTCACCCCCATCCTTTTAACAGGTTGCTGAAAAACGCCCATCTGTCCCGCGTTTCGCGGGATTGCCCTCTTACTTGAGGGAGGAAAGTAGAGAGCAGTGCACCACAAACCGCATACGCCCTCGGCCAGACGAGAGATAATGGAGGACTACTGTGATCATTAAGACCCCGACGCAATATTTTATGGTTTCTGGAGCCTCGGACGGCTTCACATCTCTGAATGCCTTTGACGGAGCCCTCCTCCAGGCGGGGATTGGGAACACCAACATCATCAAGATGTCAAGCATTCTTCCGCCCCATTGTCAACAGGTGTCCCCGGTCGCTCTTCCTCCAGGAGCCCTGGTACCGGCAGCTTATGCTGCTATCACCAGCGATGTGCCCGGAGAGATCGTCTCAGCAGGTGTTGCTGTCGCTCTTCCGGAGGATGAGAATCAGAACGGGTTGATCATGGAATATTCGGCAAAAGGAGACCGAGCTAAGATCGAGGAAATGGTCCGGAATATGGCCGTGGAGGGAATGAAACTTCGCGGATGGAAGATCAAAGATCTGAAATCGATCGCCGTAGAGTACAGAATAAAAAGAATCGGGGCGGCCCTGGCCGCTGTAGTCTTATGGGGATAAATTCTAAACTCTCAATTCTGAACTCTGCACTTTAGATTCTGATGAAACTCCCCTTGATAGAAACCAACTATATCTCCGCCAGTGTTTCGTTCGAAAAAAGCAAAGGGGTGATCCTCGGATGCCCCTATGACGGATCTGCCTCCTTTCGTCCGGGCGCCCGTTTCGCACCCTCTGCGATCCGGAGAGCCTCATGGGGAATCGAAACCTTCAGTCCCTATTTCCAAAAAGACCTGAGCCAGTGCTCCATCCACGATATGGGAGACCTTGAATTACCTTTGGGAGAGAAGAAGATATCCTTGGGCTTGATTCGGAATGGATTTGGCAAGATCCTTTCCGAAAAAAAATTCCCCATCCTTTTGGGAGGAGACCACCTGATCACTCTTCCGATCATAGAAGAGATGCTCACGGTCTACCCTCGTCTCCATCTCCTCCAGATTGATGCTCACACAGATTTGAGAGAAGATTACTTGGGCGAACCCCTTTCCCACAGTACGGTCATGAGGAAGGTGGTCGGTCATTTCGGCGAGGGCAGACTGCATCAGATCGGGATTCGGTCGGGAACAGAAGAGGAATTTAAATTAGCCAGAAAAATGAAATCCATTGTCTCCATTGAAGCAGGTCCTCTGAGCTCGATGATCAAGCGCCTCAGGAACCAGCCCGTATATATCACCTTGGATCTCGATGTGTTCGATCCAAGCCTTCTGCCGGGTGTTGGAACGCCCGAGCCCGGAGGTATCACCTTCCCGGAATTCATTTTCCTTCTTAAGAAACTCCAAGCGCTTCATGTCGTCGGGTTTGATATCGTGGAACTCACACCGGATTACGATCCCACCCAAATCTCCTCTATCACGGCTTCCGTGATTCTAAGAGAAATGATCCTCGCCTTCTGTTTTGAAAAGATGTGATTGCGAAAAAGTGGAGCTACAGGTAGCGAACCTTTTTTACTGCGGTGGTGACGGCAAATACTCGAACATTATTGCTTTTAGGATCTGCGGGAAAGAGAAAGAAGCCTGGTCGGTTTGGGTCATAGCCCAAAGTTGTTCCAACTAAGACTTCACCATCCTTAAATGTCACTTCTATTTTTCGACCGGAAGGCTTATCTCCCGGGATATACTCTTTCCGTTCGTTGTGCTGATAATTCCCGACGAAATCTCTCACAAAGAAAACAGCCTTTAATTCTTTCAGCAATACCTCGACCGCCTCGGCCTGAGGATTCTCCGTCGGATAGACATGGAAACGGTCTTTATTAGGGAAGAAATCCTGGCTTAAACCTTTGACTCTCTTCCCGTTGATATATCGGGCGACCACTTTTATGGGCTCCATTCAACTCCCCATTAAATGACAAGTCACAAGCCCCAGCTTGCTTACCGATGACTACCCTCATGTTACAGTTTAATATCCAAATTCTAATGCCGAAGGAATTGAAGGTCAAGGGAATTTTTGCAAAATCCCCCTCGTCAAAGGAGAGATTGATGAAGCTTGTGGGAGGAGCAGAAGATTGGAACCAAATTACAGAAGGTCGACATTCGATATTTTTTGAAAAGGGCAGCGCTATTCAAACTTCTTTATCAGGATGACGCTATTGACTCCCCCGAAACCCGCTGATATCGAAAGGCCAAGTCTGACCTCCTTCTTTCTCGCCTGGTTGGGGACATAGTCCAGGTCGCATTCCGGGTCTGAAAACTCATAGTTGAGGGTAGGATGGATGATGCCTTTTTCGATGGCCAGAAGAACAGAGATGACCTCTACCCCTCCTGCCGCTCCCATCAGATGGCCAGTGATTGATTTAGTTGAACTAATCGGAATGTGGTAAGCGTGTTTTCCAAAGACGCCTTTGATCATTTTCGTCTCCACCCTATCATTCAATAGAGTGGAGGTACCATGAGGGTTGATGTAATCAATCTCTTCTGGATGGATGCCGGCCATTTCAAGAGCGTCCTTGACGGCCTTACCCAGTGCTTTTCCGTCGGGATCGGGGTCAGTGAGATGATAGGCATCGGCTGTCATCCCCCAACCAATCACCTCCCCGTAGATGTGAGCCCCTCTTTTTTTGGCGTGATCTAATTCCTCGAACACTAGCACGCCACACCCCTCGCCCATCACAAATCCATCTCTCTCACGGTCGAAAGGCCGGGAGGCTTTGTTCGGGTCGTCGTTTCGTATTGACATCGCCCGTAACACATCAAACCCCCCAAACACATAAGGGGTAATGCAGGCATCGGCTCCCCCTGTGACCATGAGATCTTCGCCTCCACCCTGAATCTGAAGGAAGCTATTGATCATGGCATGGGTTGCAGAGGCACAAGCTGTCGAGACGGCGTAAGAAGTCCCTCGGATTGAATAATATTGGGCCACATGGGAGGTGATGGCACTCAGGTAGATATTCGGAAGAGCAAAAGGGGAGATGCCCCTCAGCCCCCTCGATAAAAAACGCTCATGGAAGTGTTCCATCAAATCCATCGCTTCCACACCCACACCCATGACCACGCCTATCTGGAAGGGATCCAATTCTTTGGGATGATACACTCCCGTATGTTTGTGCAGCCCTTCTTTCTCCAAATCGTTTTTATCGAGCTCGACCCCGGCATCCTGCAGCGCAAGCCATGTGGCGGCAATCGCGAATTGGGACGATCTCCCGAGGTGTTTGGAAAGTTTTGCTCTTTCCACAAAATGAGACAGCTCAAAACCTTCGATGGGGGCGCTAATCTGGCATCGGTATTGACTCATGTCTTTATTCGGAAATGAAAACCGTTTGAAAAAAGATTTCCCCTGAATCAAACTCTCCCAGTAAGCCTCTTTCCCGATCCCTACAGGAGTGACAGGACCCACTCCGGTGATCACCACGCGTTTCTTATAATTCCTCACGCCCATCTCCTTTCCAGCTTGTCTTGCAATTCTTATCGATTGCCCCCCTATTTGTCAAGGCCGAGAGAATTTTGGTGAAAAAGGCTGACACACCTTTGCTTCGAATAATAAATTCTTTCTGAGGTCAATCACTTTTTTCAGGGCGCCGAGGGAGGAGGAATGAAGGGATGCCTGCCTATCTGGTTTTGATGGATGGGATAAACGAACGACTCCTCACTGGTCTTTAAGAAAATCAAGGATGGCCTGATTGACTTCACCCGGAGTTTCCCACATGGGGATATGACCGCTCCCTTCAACCCTAAGAAATTTCGAGCCCGCGACGGCCTGATGGAGAACCTCCCCCACTTGGGGAGGAAAGATGAGATCCTTCTCCCCCCAGATGAATAAGGTAGGTTGGCGGATCAAGGAGAGCTGATCCATCAGCTTCAAGGCTTCCTTAGCATGTCTCAAGGTGGAGTAAAGGACCCAGGTTGTTCCTTTGATCTTGGAAACCTGGTACTGCCGATTCACCACTTCCGGCGTAATCCGTTTGATATCCGAAACACACTCCAGAAGGACCAATTTGATCGAATGTTTGCCTCGCGCGGCAACAACCAGATAAGCGAGGATGGGAATATCTTTGATGGCCGCCAGGGCTCGGAAGGATTCATTCTTGACCTGGTGGAGGACATCCGGAGGAACACAATCGATCAATATGAGTCGGTCCACCCGTTCGGGATAGAGGATCGCCATTCCCCAGGCGATTCCACCTCCCATCGAATTTCCGATCAGGGTGGCCTTCTCAATTCCCACCCCATCCATGAAGTCTTTCAAAAAATGGATGTAGGTCTCTGGGGTGTAAGGAATCTTTGGCCGGTCTGAGAAGCCATGACCGATGAGGTCCAAAGCGTAAACACGGTAGGATTGGGAGAGGACATCGATCTGCTTCTCCCATACCCACATCCCGGCGCCATAGCCATGAATCAACAGGAGAGGTTCTCCCTCCCCTCTCACCATATAGAAAATCGTATGGCCATTAATCTGAATCGTCTGTGGAGAGAGCAAAGGGTTCCAGTAGATCCGAGTTGGCCGAACCAGCGGAATGCCGCGTCCCCATAAAAACGGCGTTAACAAAACGGAAACGATCCATCGGAGACGAACCATCGATTTTTGCCCGGGTATTAGGATTTTGAACGGACTCTAATTCTTAGGATATCATCATTCTGATGCGATTCAGCTAACGCACATTAAAATTCGACGACCTCTCCTCCTTCGATGGGTCGGCGGGTCTTGGTATTGATGTCAAGCGTAAAACCGGGCTCGATCAGGCCGGACCGACCATATCCCCTATCCTCCCAATACCCCCCCTCTTGTTGATTGATGAATTCAATCTTGCTTAGCCATTTGCAACTCTTGTATCCCCATAAATTTGGGATGACCATTCATAAAGGCCCTCCATACTCGGCTTCAATTGGACTCCCGTTCACGCCATATGCCAAGAGAACCCTGGGATTCTCTAAATCTTTCAATGAAACGGTTGTGCTGTATCCACCTCCCGCAGAAATGAATCGGACATGATTCGTTTCCGATTCAATAAGAATCGATCTCAAGAAGTCATTCCATTTAATACCTTCCCAATCGGCTCGAACGGACCAGCCTGAAACAGAAGTCAGACGACAGTTGACATGGCTCTTCGGCATCACGGATATCTCCGCCCATGAGAAATGCTTTTCTTCTTTAACCAGACCTCCTACGGAAAGAAAATAATTCTTAAGATCAATCGCAGGCATCCCGCCCGCTTTAAAAGCGGGAACGCCCAGGTCTTTGAGGACGCTCATCTCTCTTTCTCCTTTTTTTTCTTGAATAATTCCTCAATGGATCGCAGTCCTTCGACCATCCCCTTTTCTCCTTTCGGAGTGCCATGGAGCACCTCTTCACCTATCACCTTAATCGGGAATCCCAGTGCCTGCGCGAGAGCGATCGCGACCTGGGTCAAGAACGTCTCTTGAAGGCTGAAGCGGGGGTTCCCCATATTCCCCTTTACATGAAACTTGGCTTTGATCTGATGCCCTTTCTTCTCCAGTAAAGAAGCCAGGGTCTCCGCTGGAATCCAAAAGACCATTCCATCCCCTTCTTTGATGTGGAGATTGATCAGATCGAGCTCCGCGGGCGCATCAATCCTCTTCTCCTTGACAGCAATTTTGGAATCTATATCCATAACTCCGGACTCGATTTCTGCGGTCACCCTTTCCCGATAATAGGGTTCAAAGGTCTTGACCTCTATCTCTCGAAGCTTCAGGAAAGTTTCCATGTCCATGGTTTTCGCATCGATCCATCCTTTTATTTCAATGCTCCCTTCCTGCCCTTTCCCGTTCACTTTCGCCTCCAACTGGACGGGAGAATGGACAGACGTGATGGGATATTTGATCTCTCTCATCTCAAAATTGATATCTCTCAACTTGATCTGCGCGGGAGGCTCTCCCACTTTTCTATCTTCGAAATCGAAGGACCCTTTCCGGATTCGAATCCGGTCGATCCGAACTTGAATCGGTTCTTCTCTCTTCTTCTCTCCTAAAATCCCTTTTCCTTTTCCCTCTCCTTCTTCTTCCGTTTTCGTCATCACCAAGGGACCCACGACGCCCCCCTCTCGAGATCGATAGAAGAAAAAAGATGGCTGAAGGATGGCCAATTCCTTCAGGTGCAAAGATCTTTCAAAAAGAGAAAGAAGGGATGGATAAACCCTTATCTCCTCGATCTGAAGGAATCTTTGTTTTGAATCGGGGTCTTCATATCGAATTCCCCTGGCCGAGAGATACGTGATCCTGGGTTTCGTCTCCTCCAAGGTAAATCCATGCCCCATCACCTTTTGAAGGCGAGGCTCAAGGAATTTCACGGCGTAAAATGAAAGGACAAAATATCCTCCAATGAATAGGACGACAAGAACTCCGGCAAGGAGAAACCATTTCTTCATCCTTTCACCTCCTCCTCCACAACTTCCTTATAGCCAGCAGGAGTGATAGTGGCAAAATAAAACGGCGGTCCGACTTCTTCCTCCTCCGCAGACCTTCTTTTGAGAAAGGACTTACACAGGGAGACAAGTTGATCAAGAGGTGATTCCATCTCTCGTAGAGCCTCCAATCTCCTCTCCATGGACAGGGATCGGGGGACGACAATGATCTGACAGGTTGAGACTGGTTTTATTGAAATCCTCTCTCCCTCACTGCTCAACAGGTGCAGAGCATACGGGCGGGCACGGTCTCTTAAGGAGTATCCGGCCAGAATAAGGTAAACCTCGTTTAGAGGAACAGACGCTTCCCCTGCTCCATCGGCTGTGGGAGGGGGGAAAGGATGTCGCATCCCTCGTTCTCCCAACCATTTTCCATATTGATCGGTAAAAAAGGACAAAGCCATAGTGATGATATCATCGATCGCCTCTGCCCCCTGCCTTTGAAGGAAATTCTGGAAGGCTAAACTCATCTCCACCCCGATCCCTGCCCCTGCGCTCAACATGGCGGAGTGGGAACTCAAACGGAGGAGTTTCTTCAGATTGAAATGCCTCATCTCTCCGGCTTCGTCGAACCAGGTTGCCCGGCTGTCTGTTGCCAACACAATCCCTTCATGGGTTGAACAAGCAATGATTTGGGTCATAATTTTCAAACAAAGGGTTCAAGTACCCCAGGGTTCAAGGGGTCGAGTGAAAAGCTGCCACCTTAGGGCATTAAGCTTGAGTCACTGTGGACCAATTATATGATACCGCAAACATATCCTTAGGAAACAACTACTTGAACCCAAGAACCCTTGAACCCTGGAACTCTATTATCACGGTTTCACAATCAGCGAGACTTCCTTCGACTTTTTCTCATAGGCCTCAGCCAGTAGGCTGAAGATCGACTTGATCACCAATTGAAAAAGGAAAGGATTGGGTTGAATTGGATTCACAGGTTTTTCAAGGTCCATCGCCACAGAAAGGGAAATCTTCGCCTCCTCTTCCCTTCTTAGCTTGAGGAGAACATAAGCCATCTCCTCCAATCTTCGCCGATACAGCAATCTCCTCTCTCCAGAGAAGAGTTCTGTCAATGCCTTTTGGTAGACCCCCTGGAATCGCGCTTCCTTCTGAGCGGGGTTGAGAACAATCTTCGACCCCTCTGCTTCCCAGACTTCATCCGCATAGGGCCGGATTTGTTCCTCCTCAATCCTCCAACCGGAAAAGACATCTGCTTTAAGAAGGTCCCCTCCCTTCCCCAACAAGCGGTCGTCTCTAGCAATGTCATCGGCCTGAAGAAGGGAGTAGATTAATGGCTTCGCATAATCTTTTTTGATATTTTCGATCTCACTTTTTGCGCGGAGATAATCTTGGGGAAGGGTTCGTTTCTTCTCAAGGCTTGTTTGATAGGCTTGTGTGAAGAGAAAGGCGACATAGGGAGGCTCCATTTCAACCGTAGGAAATTGATTCTTCCCTTGAACCTCCTCAAAGAAGTTCCTGAACCCCTTCCTCGTCATCTCCTCCTGGGAGAAATCGACGATCCCCTCTCTGTCACTGACGATTCCGTGCATGACCGTCAAGCCCCTGCCCGTATGCGGAACGATAAGCCACAAGAGCCGGTGTCCGAGAAAATCGATCCCGCTCGCGAACCCCTCTCTCGGATCGGTCTGCAAAGGACGGAGGATGGACCTCTCTTGACTCGACAAAATCTCCTCAACAGCGATCCCCTTGCCCTTCAGTCGGTAAAGAGATCGTTTGATAATTTTTCGAACCTTCTTGTCCTGACTCTCTTCAAACATCCGATGAAGAAGCCTGGCCGTCAACGGATCAGGGATGGTCACCATTGACTCAGCCAGCCTTCCGGCAGTTTGCGGATCTTTCCCCAATGGAGGAAGGAGAGACCGGAGAATTTCCTCTTCCGATTTTCCAGCTGCAATGTCCGCCTTTATCCGCTCAACAATGCTTTGAATGTCTTCCATTCCGTCTTTCTAATTTCCCTCAAACAAAGCGAATTTTATTCCCCCAGAGACGGCGCCGCGATAATAGTAAACCCGTTCGAAACGAGACGGAAGAGACGGCCGGGTGGAAAAGCCTTAGACCTGCCTGCGCGAAGCCGCTTCGGCGAAGGCAGGGCGGCAACCTTTAACATGTGAGATTCAGATGCCCCATGACCTTGAGATGATCCCATTGTCCACACGCAACGATTAACCATTCCTAAAAGCCCGCATTCTAAGACTTTGCCTGCCTTGCCGGTAGGCAGGGAGGCCGACCGTCTCTTCCCTCAATCTTGCTATTATAACACAGCCTCTTACAGGGGAGGGATTCAATGAGGGCGGATGATCGTCTGCTGAACGGTCAGGA
>DATHCH010000312.1:0-2961 GCA_035319625.1 Thermodesulfobacteriota bacterium | reverse complement strand
TTGGCTCCTTCAACGCGACTTAAGCGAACGGCTAACCCTGGGCGGAGAGATTTTCGCCCAGGGGAAGAGCAGCGACGATATTCGTTCCTTCGCGGTACTCAATCTCGGTGGCTTCTTCAAAATCACGCCGAACTTCCAACTTCTCTTTTCCGGGGGCCACAGTTTTGCGGGCGGGAGAAATACGACAGGTTACCTGGGCCTTTACTGGACAGGGGGATTGGGGAAGGGGACGGATGTTCACACCGAACCGAAAGCTTTGAACCCTTTGTTGCGAGAGAAATAGGCGAAGGGCAGGGCCGAGCTGCGTTTAAAGATGCTCTAGAGATTCCTTTACTGCCGTCGACGGATTGATTTACTGTTTTCTCAATCTTCAGCGCAATTGAGAAACGCCAATCTGCTCACCGGACTATTCCTGCCTGCCGGTAGGAGGATTTATCAAGGCCCATAGCAAAACGTTACTATTTGGTCGGATTGGATAGTTTATGGGCATCTTGGTTTTGCCAAACACTCTTTTGAATGTCACTCGGATTTTGCAATTGCCCAGGCCCAGGCTTATTGTCCTCGACAGCATTTGCTACACCCGCTTCTAAAATGCTAACTGTAACGCTGCGTGCCTGAAGTTCGCCGCTCTTTTCCATATATTCAATTGTGACTGGCCTGTCATTTTTTAGGTCGCTAAAAGATAGGTTCTTTCCACTATCGGTTCTTATGATGGTATCCTCAGAGACGGTGAAAACCATCTCCTTCCCATCGCCCGTAACAACAATAGACCTCGCGGAGTCATCCACTCCGCTGATCAAACCGCTGAACAATCGCGGCGTTTCCAGCTCCGGAGATCCAGAGTGCTTTGGAGCAACAACAGGAGCTGCTTTCTCCTTGGAGATTGGAGCAGAGCTCTCTTTCGGAAACCCTTGAACCTCAGCGGAGGGAAGGTACTTCTCCGGTATATTGGAATAATCATCGGTAAAATGAATGGTTCCTTTGTCATCGACCCACTTATAGATCTCCGCATGAATTAAAAAAGGGATCATTAGAAAACTGATTATACATGTGGTTATTAAAACTTTTTTCCGCATGATATCACCTCTTAAATTCCCTTGCCTCCCACTCCCCTTTCACAAAGAGTTTAACTTCTCGCGCCCCCCGGTATCGATTAGTCTTATAAAAAATTTATCAAGAAATGTCGAATTTGTCAAGCAAACTCTTTTTGGGTTTCAGGCTTGACTAAAGATTTCAAATTCGATATTAATACAGGCGCAACAATTCTCTTTCCATGTGGCTGATTTCACCCCTCACCCGGCTCTCTCCCCAGTGGGGAAAGGGGAAAAGTGGGGGGGGGAATTTCAGATGATTGTGATTAGTTGTTAAAGAAATCCGGAAAAGAAAGGAGGTTTTATGAAGGAGAAAGTCATTATTTACGGGAAGGCGGGTTGACCCCATACCGAAAAGGCTAGGTCAGCCTACGGCAAGGATGTGACCTATTACGACGTGCAAGCGGACGGCGCAAAACTCGAGGAAATGCTGAGACACTCCAAGGGCGTTCGAAATGTGCCTGTTATCGTTGAGGGAAGTAAAGTTACAGTTGGTTACGGAGGGTCCTGAGGGGTGTAAACAACCGGTAGTTTATCGGTACATCCAATAGCAGCACGGGCCAAGGTTGATCCCACCGGGTTCTCAGGCCTCTCAGGCGAGTCCCGGAAATAGATCCGGAGAAGAGAGAATATCACCCTGTTAAGCGATGGGGGTCTTAATCCCGATCGTGATGATGTTCATCCCCTTCATGATGTTCGCCGAAATCGAGATGCTCGCCAAACTCATTAGGGTGACCGTAGTAGGGATATGCGTAATCATGGTCGTAGTGGTTATAGGGATAATCATAATAACCGCGGTCATACACTGCACAACCCCCCAACATCAGCCCGATGAAAAGAATTATTCTCCATGAGTTAATTTTCTTTTTATTCATGAACAATCGCTCCTTCTCCCTGATTTAATCACTAAGCTCTTGAGATTCAACGAAGGCAGCAGTCTATTGAAGGTTTTTTGAAGAAGGAGGAAGATTCAGTCTCTATTTCCGGCGCTCGAAAACGTCTTGATTTGGATAGCTTCACCGTCTGTAACAACGGTGATGGCACCCTGTACGTCGGTTCGATACAGGGCGGCGCCCAATTGCTGATATCTCCTCAATGCTTCCGGATGGGGGAGTCTTCCGATGTTCCCTTCGCCCACGCTGAGAATGGCATAGGTCGGTTTCACCCTTTCCAGAAAAAGCGTCGAGCTCGAGGTAGCACTTCCGTGATGGGGGATTTTCAATACATCCGATCTGAGGGGATAATCTCTTCTCAGCATCCGCTCCTCTGCTTCTTTTCCAATATCCCCTGTCAGAAGGACAGACACATTTTTGAATCGAAGCTTCATGACCAGGGAGGCGTTGTTCAGATCCCGAGAATTCTTGGTCCTTCTTTCCATTGCCTTCCGCCTCGGCGGGTTTAGGACAGAAATCTCAACCCCATTGACGGTTTGAGGGGGCGTTTCTTCGTTAAGGGACTGGATCCTGATTTTCTTCTCGTTAAGAGTTTTCCTCAAGTGGAGGTAGGACTCTGATTCTGTCTGAAAACCATTGTCCCAAAATTGGCCAATGGAAAACTCTGAGGCAATGAAGTTTAACCCTTTCAAATGGTCTGGGTCAGGATGGGTGAGGACGAGGGTGTCAATCCTCCGTATCTTGCTGCTCCATAGAAAGGGGGCGATGACATTCTTTCCGGTATCGAAACGATCATCATAAAGGCCTCCTCCGTCGACGAGCATCCGTTTCCCCTGCGGGAATTCAATCAGAATGGAATCTCCCTGACCGACATCGATAAAACTCAGCTTGAGATCTTTCTGGAATGAATCTTTTAAGTTCCAGAATGCCAAATCGAGAGCAGATACGATGCAGATCCCTAAAAAAAGATATCGGGC
>DATHCH010000311.1:0-7541 GCA_035319625.1 Thermodesulfobacteriota bacterium | reverse complement strand
TCGATGTGATTCGAGTAAAGAGAGTGGATGATCTCTATAAGGGATTTACCAATACCCCATCTATTTCAGCGACTCATCTTATTGACCTCTACGGCGTTAAATATATTACTTCGGTTACTCCTCTTGAGGAGAAAAACAAATTTGAACTTATTTATGCAAGGATTGAAGGACTTGAAGGGAAAAGGGAAGATCTTCTTAAAGAGAATACCATTAAATTGTATAAAAACCGCAGCCCTCTCCCGAGAGCGTGGCTTGTAAAAGATTATAAGGTCATGGATTCAATTGCTATCCTTTCAAAAATGATGAGCAAGGATTTTCGTCCTGACAGGGAGGTGCTGCTTGAAGAGAATCCCCCTCACCCTATGCCTTCGGCTGAGCCCAGGATGAGATCCTTTGCCCCCAGGGGAGGGGGGAGGGCGAGTGGGGTGAATCTTCTCTCTGAAACCAATAATCGTTTAGTCCTCGGGACAAAAGCTGATGGAAATTGTCTGCTGGTATTGAGCGATACTTACTATCCTGGCTGGAAGGCTTTTGTGGATGGGAAAGAAACCAAGATATATAGGGCTGATTATACATTCAGAGGAATACCTCTGAGTGCCGGGACACATCAGGTAGAATTTGTTTATGATCCTTTGAGTTTTAAGTTGGGTATCGGAGCAACCATCCTGGGAATTTTAGGTTGTGTTGGTTTGGGATGGGTTGGGCGACGCAAAAGGGCCGTCGTTAGTAAGCCACCCGATCCACTTCTTTAAAGGTGGTGATTCCTTTTAGAACCTTTTCCAGACCGTCCTCTCTCAAGGGAACCATTCCTGCCGTCTTCTTCGCTACCTCTCGAATCACCTGGACGGAAGCTCTTTCGGAAATGAGTTTCTTAATCTCCTCATTGACCAAGAGAAGCTCGAAGATCCCGGTTCTCCCCCGGAATCCGGACTCTTTGCAATTTTTACAGCCCTTCCCCCGATAGAGAGTTAACGGTCCTTTTGATTTCGAGACATGGTCGCCGAGATCACTCATGCCCTTCGTGTCAATCTGATAAGAGACCTTGCAATCCGGACAGATGGTTCGAACGAGTCGTTGTGCTAAAACCCCAATGATAGAGGATGAGATGAGGTAGGGTTCCACGCCGATATCCATCAGTCGAGAGATTGCTTCCGGCGCGTCATTCGTATGTAGCGTGCTCAATACCAGATGGCCTGTCAGGGCTGCCTGCATCGCAATTTCTGAGGTCTCCAGATCTCTGACCTCTCCGATCATGATGATATCAGGGTCCTGCCTGAGAATAGACCTCAATCCTGTGGCAAAGGTAATTCCTGCTTTGGGATTGACCTGTGTCTGCCTGATCAGAGCCAACCGATACTCTACAGGGTCCTCTACGGTGATAATGTTTTTGTCCTTCGAATTGATCATGTTTAAGATCCCGTAGAGGGTGGTTGTTTTTCCACTGCCGGTAGGACCGGTGACCAGGATAATCCCGCTCGTTTTTCGAACCAGTTGCTTGAATTGGTTTAGCATCTCTCCAGAAAACCCCAAGTCATCCAGGTTGAAAAGGGGGCTGGTCTGGTCAAGAATTCGAAGCACCACATTTTCACCGTAGATCGTCGGAAATGTTGAGACCCGGATTTCAAAACCCCGTTGCTCCATTCTGACATTGAAATTTCCATCCTGAGGAAGCCTTGTCTCCGCAATATCCATCTCAGCCAGAATCTTAATCCTCGACGTAATGGCCGGCTGGATTGGCTTGGGGAGGGTGAGAGATTCATATAGAAAGCCGTCAATTCGTAACCGGACCCGGAAGTTCTTCTCGTCGGGCTCGAAGTGAATATCGCTAGCGCGATCTCGAATGGCTTGAATCATAACCAAATCGAGCACCCGGGCAGCCGAAGCATCTTCCATTGCTCCTGGCCGAACGTCTTTCATAACGAGGTCATGGGTCTTTCGGTAATCCGTTGATTCCTGGGACAGCCCGCCCACGCTGCCCTTTGCCATTTGCTGGATGGTACTTTCAAAGACCATGGCTGCGGCTCCGTAGTGTTGCTCAATTGCCCTTTTAATCTTTTTTTCTGTGCCGATGGCTATCTCCACGTCGTTCTTCACCTTGTTCTTCACTTCATCCAATGCAAGGAGATTGAGCGGATCGGGCATGGCGACCGTCAACGTGTCTCCGATCTTAAAGAGAGGGATTAATGTATGGCGCCGCGCCAGGTCTTCGGGGATGGTTTTTACGATATTCTCATCAATCAGATAGGTGTCCAGATCGACGTAGGGGAGATTAAAATAATCGGCCAAGCACTGCAGGATCAATTCCTCTTTGGCATAATCCAGCCGGGCGATAGTCTGTTCCAGACGTTCGCCTCTCTGTTTTTGTTCCTGGGAGGCCGTTCTTAACTGATCAGCGGTGAGGACTCCCAATTTCACCAGAAAATCTCCAAAGCTTTTTTTCTCTTCGGCCATAGGATACCTCCAGAGACCAATTACCCAGAAAAAAGGGTCTCGTCCATCGGCAACGGTAAGGATGTTCGCCTCGTCGTTCGGTTACGAATTGAGTTTAAGGTTTATTGTTGTCGAAGCGCGTATCGAGGCTCGTCTTTCGAAACTTGAGTATCCAGCATCAAGCTTCGGGATTCGATACGAGCATCGTCACCTTTAAACGTTAACCTCACTCACTAAACGGGCCTCATAGCCGTAACCTTTGACGTGTTGCAATAGCGTAAGCATTTATTGCCGACGCAATTCTTTCAGCCCTTAATCAATGAGGGCGTTACCTATTTTTTGCCTTCAGTAAATCGTTTAAATGTCTTTGCACCCGCGAGACCAAATCCGGATCGGATCTCGAGGAGAGCCGAATAAATTGTTGATAATGGCTGATCGCCAATTCTAACTTCTCCATTTGTTCATAAAGCAGCGCCATATTGTAGTGAGTCTCCCTGTGGAGCGGATCAATGGCCAAAGCCTTCTGATACGACTCAATCGCCTCATCCCACTGGCCTTTTTTCTTAAAAAGGGTCCCGAGGTTAATAAAACTTTCGATATTCTTAGGATTAATGGCCAGGGCTTTTTGGAAAGCCTCCAGCGCTTCTTCGTCACGGCCTTTGAGCAAAAGGAGGATCCCAAGATTGTTATATCCTTTCTCATACCTTGGGTTGATCTCCGTTGCTTTCTGGTAAGCTCCGAAGGCCCTGTCCACATCCCCCATCATTTGATAGATGATCCCAAGATTGTTATATGCCTCGACATAAGCCGGATCCAGCTCGATGACCTTCTGGTAGGCCTGGATCGCTTTTGGAAATTCTCTCTGATTATAGAAAGTCACCCCTGAATTGAAATAGTTGAGGACATCCGAGGCCAATGCATAAGACTTTCCGTCTTCCTGTTCTACCCCGATAGACTGGAGAGGCTTATCTTCTTTCCGAGCGGCCAGAGGAGAGGGCGCTTGTTTTGTCAATGATCCTCCCTTTTTCCCAGTGGAAAATGTCGTGCTTTCAGCTGAGTTCTTTTCTTCTTGGGCATGAGAGGGGTGCTCGCTGAGGGGCGCCCCAGCGTTGAGGGATACCTGAGGCCGTACTTGCTCCGAACCAGTCCCGCCGTGGCCGGGATTTACGGCCTTCCCCGATTCAGTCCTGCTGTTAACAGGATTCAAGGCTCGGTCCGCCTGAGGACTAAACCCCTTGGCTGAAGATCCGGAAGACAGCGGTTCTTCATCCTTTGCCGGACCCAGCACTTCCTTCGAAGGTTCTGAGGACATCTTCTCCGCTACAGAAATGGAAGGTTTCCTCTCCTCGGGAACGATGGCTTGATTGGTTTGGGTGGCCAAGGGTGAAGAGGCCGGTCTCAAAAAAACGAGTAAAATGATGCACAGGCTGATGAGGCCGGCGCCGATGGGAATCCAGTGGTTTTTAGACCTCCTTCCCATTTTTTTCTTCGGGTATGGATGATTCAAGGTTGGAGACTCCTCGGATCCGTTCAATCGAAGCTCTTGTGCCCTTTTAAGGGCATCGATGATCAGGCTCATTTTGAAACCTCCTGGGATGCCCTTTCTGGATTCTCTAAAGGCTCTTTTTCAGAATTTTGCAACCGTTCCTTGTCCAGTGGAAGGGCAGGATCAGAAGGGGGAATAGATCCCGATATCCGAGAATAGATGCGTTGAATTCTTCCCCCAATAGCGTTCTTTGTATCTTGATGCGAAGGGAAATGGGCTTGGCTTGTTGAGATCATACCTGCCATTAAGAAAAGGAAAATCGTCAAGAACGGGATACGTAACGAGCTTAAACTTCTTGGCAAGGCGAAAGAATAGAATGGCTTTGGAACTGCCTCCTCCCCCAAAAGGCTGTCCTTCGCAAGCTTGATCATTTCTCTGTCGAGATAGTAGGTTTGCTGGATGAAACCGGCCAACAGGGCTCGATCGCAGAGAAGGTTGATCAGCCTGGGCGCGCCTTTTGAAAATCTGTAGATCTCGTGGAGAGCGGATTTTGAAAAGGTAATGCTTCCCTGAGAGCCTGCCACCATGAGACGCTGGTAGATATAAGACTCCGTTTCCATTTGGCTCAGGGGCTGGAGGTAATGCCGGACGGCGATCCGTTGGTTCAATTGTTTCAATTCGGCGGACCGGAGTTTTTGGTCCAGCTCTAACTGGCCAAATAATATGATCTGAAGCAATTTCTCCTTTTCCGTCTCCAGATTGGAGAGCATGCGAATCTGCTCCAGGACAGGGATGGATAAATTCTGGGCCTCGTCGATGATCAGCGCGGCATTCTTTCCGTGAGACAAGAAGTAGATGAGTATCTTGTTCAGTGCATCGATCCGCTCCTTCTTTGTCCTTCCTTTTGAAGAGAATCCGAAATCGCGGAGGATCGCTTCTAACAATTCCTCTTCGGTGAGGAAGGAATTGAAGATGACTGCCGTCTTCACGTTTTTATCCAATCTCTCCAAGAGGGCCCGGCAGAGGGTTGTCTTCCCGGTTCCGATATCTCCGGTAATGACCATAAACCCTTCCTTCTGCTGAATCCCGTAAAGAAGAGATTCGATCGCCGTACGATGGCCCTCGCTTAAGAAGAGAAATTGAGGGTCAGGGGTCTGGACAAATGGTTTTTCTCTCAGGCCATAAAATCCTTGGTACATGGTTTTCTCCAAAAGGGTTCGATGATTCTAGGATTCCAGGATTCAAGTTTGAGTGGTTCGAACACTTGACCCCTGGACCCCTTGCCGCTTATTGTTTTGCGAAGTCTTCCACCTTTTTACCCACTTGAAGGGTAGGGGTAATCATGATCACCAGTTCTGATTTTGTTTTTGTGTCGGTCTTGTATCGGAACAGCCCTCCCAAAAGAGGAATGGATTGTAAGCCGGGGAAGCCGGTATAATTCTCCTGAGTCTGGTCCTGCATCAAGCCACCAATGATAATCGTCTCGCCGTCTCTGACCCTCACTGTTGTATCGGTTTCTCTCACGCTCAGGAGGGGAAAAGTTGACTTTCCATCGGGTGCCGTCACACTCCCGGTCTGGGCGGTGATACTGGGATGAATGTTCATGATGATGGTGCCGTCTTCGGAAATTTGGGGGGTCACATCCAGGATGATCCCAATATCAATGGTCATGGGTTGAATGAACTGGGTCACCGTCGTTTGTGTAGCCACCGCCCCCGTAATAAAGAAGACACTCTGATTCCCGACTCGGATAATCGCTTTCTGATTATTGAGAGTTGAGATGGTCGGACTGGAGAGAACCTTCACATCCCCCTGTTGTGCGATCGCCTGCATGAAATCTGAGAGGGCTATTGATGACCCTGCCGCACCGAGCGCGAAAACGCCACCGTAAGGCGCAATCCTCAGGGTTCCCGGAATACTGATGCTCGATGCTGAGGTCCCTCCTGTTGTTGAAGAAGTCCCACTAGCGTAACCTGTGGTGCTCCCAGGAAATCCTTGCGTCTTGGTCTTATCAGAAAGTCCCCAAGCTAAGTTAGTGGAATTAGGAAGCCCTTGGAGCACCTGCCAGTTAATCCCCTCCTGGTGGCTATCGGAGAGAGTTACCTCCATGATTTTTGCCTGGATGCTGACTTGTCTTTGAGAACTCCCCTCGACGGCCTCAAGGTAGGAGGCAACCTTATTCAAATTGACTGGGTAATCGGCAACCATGATCACCCCTGTCGATTTGTTGATCACCAACCTCCTCCCTTTTTCGTCCACTCTGGTCCATGTTACTTTTTCTTTCTCGGAAGAAGCCTCCTCTTTTCCCTTCTGTTCAACGGATCCAAAAATGAGAGCCTCTAATCCTTTTTGAATTTCCTTCCACAAATCCACGTCATCCACACTGACGACGCCAGTATACCCGGTTCTTGCCCCTGCCACTGGATTGTAGGTAGTCTGCTGATCCGGAATGCCTGAAATGCCTGAAATGCCTGAAATGGTAGTACTCGTACTGGTTTGTTGGCCTTGCGTTGTGCTGGTGGTAGCATAGACCTCCCTTTTTCCGCTTCGTTTCGTGGCCATATAATTCAGTGTGAAGAAACGGGTCTCGACCTGAGGTCTTAATACCTTGATGAATTTTCCATCGGTTCGATAAGTCCAGCCCAGCGGAGAGAGAACGGTATCCAGGGCTTCTTTTAAGGTGACGCGCTTTAAATCCACGGTTACTTTGCCGCTCAGCTGGGGATCGAGGACAATGTTGAGGTCGCTCTCCTTGGAGAAGGCCAGAAGGACATCCTGGATACTCGAATCTCTGGCATAGATGGAGAAGAGCTTTTCGGGCACCTTTTTCGCCTCCTCCATTTGGGGGATCATCAGTTCTTTCAATTTTTCTTCAGGAGGAGGTTGAGGTCTTACAGCCTCCGCCTTTTGGGAAGGTAACTTGGCGCGCTCCTTATTCGGGAGATTAGCGCATCCCAGGACCAACAATGGAACAAGATAGAGTATAAAGAGGGTCTTCGTTTTCATCGTTCATCTCCTTTAACTCCCTCCTTCACCTCGTCAGAAATGATGTCCCACTGCTGTGCTCCGGGATCAGGTCCCTCCAGCGGGGTTTGATTCACCGCTGGAATTTCTAACGGGGTTCGCTCCCCCTTTTGCGGAGGAGGAGAAAGGTGGGGTTTCTCTTCAACGGTTAATGGAACGGGGCTTTGAGGCAAAAGAAGGGTTCTCTTTTGCTCTCCTTTTCCTAAAACGACTCGGTCTGTCTTGATCTCTAATACCTTTTCACCATAAATCGAATCTCCTACGGTAACAATATGACGATCGATCAATGCCAATCGAATGTGGTCGCCGATTAAAATGGCCTTGAGCGGCGCGTCCGTTTCCGTTTTTGGGACAACTCCCTTCATTCCTTGGGGCAATCCGATCTTCGAGAGGAGATGGACTCCTGGCGGCAGGAGAAATGGATCCCTCCTGCTTTCTTGAGACGGAATTGTCCTCTCTGTGACTTGTCCGTTTGCCCTGATCGGGCGCAGCAGAGCGATTCCGGCAAAAATGGAAAAGGTGGTGAAAACCACAGCCATAATTATTTTTTGATGTCGTCTCACGGAATTTTCTCCTAAAATCCCGCCCCCCTCCTTCGCAA
>DATHCH010000310.1:0-2703 GCA_035319625.1 Thermodesulfobacteriota bacterium | reverse complement strand
AAGGGCATGAAGAATTAAAACAGCATTGGACCGCTGTTGATTCAGCTTACCATAAGTCTCATAGGCAACGGTGATGGGCCCAAGTTTTTCGCCATTTTCCAGAACGAGTTCCTCGGGGGGAAGTGCAATATGAAAATAGTTCGTTTTGACCATTCCTACGCACTGAGTTCTTTGTAAGGCGACACCCTTTCCGGAGGCGTTCGGATTTTGATTAGATGGTTGCGTGGCCCCTTTGATTTGTTTAGTGGATAGATTAATCTCTGACATTTCCCTTCACCTCACTAAATAACTCTTTCCTTCTCGCTTCCCTCGCGCCGGGTAGCCACTTTCAGAAGAAAGCCTTTAGTAAAGATCATATTCTTGGAAGACCGGTTTCATCAAAGATGCCTTCAAAAAGCGGTCCTGTCAGATATCGCTCGCCCGCATCGGGCAGAATAGTAACAATTGTCTTTCCTTTGAATTCGTCACTCTTTGCAAGCCTTAGGGTAACGGCAATCGCTGCACCGCAACTGACGCCGGAAAGAATCCCCTCCTCACGGGCCAACCTCCTCGCATACTCAATCGCCTCTTCACTCGTAACCTGCTCCACGCGATCCACCATAGACAAATCCAACGTGTCTGGAATGAACCCGGCACCAATCCCCTGGATCTTGTGGGGGCCCGGCTTAAGCTCCTCCCCTGCAAGGCGCTGCGTAATGACAGGGCTCTCCACGGGTTCGACGGCTACGCTGATGATCTTTTTCTTCTTTTCTCCCTTAATATATCTTGACACACCTGTAATTGTCCCTCCCGTGCCCACTCCCGAGACAAGCACATCTATCCCGCCATTTGTCTGTTCCCAAATCTCCGGCCCCGTCGTCTTGAAATGGATTTCCGGATTGGCAGGATTCTTAAACTGCTGAGGCATATAGTAATTGGGACTTGAGGCTGCAATCCGCTCTGCTTCCTCCACCGCCCCTTTCATTCCTTTGGCCCCTGGTGTCAGGATGATGTTGGTACCAAAAACGGCGAGCACTTTCCGCCTTTCCATCGACATGGTCTCAGGCATGGTGACGTTCAGTTTATATCCCCTCGCAGCAGCAACAAAAGCCAGCGCAATCCCTGTATTTCCGCTGGTCGGCTCAATGATCTCCATTCCGGGCTTGAGCAGCCCTTGCTTTTCTGCAGCCCAGATCATACTCGCGCCGATCCTGCATTTCACCGAATAGGAAGGGTTACGACCCTCAATCTTGCCAAGGATAGTGGCCTTTAGTCCTTGGGCCATTCTGTTGATCCTAACCATCGGGGTATTACCGATTGAAAATGAGTTGTCATCAAAATATCTCGTCATGTCATTCTCCCTTCTTAACTGTAATTGATCGTTTTTTGAAAAAATTATGCTGCTGCCTTCTTCAACGCCTGATCAATGTCTTCTTTGATATCCTCCACATCCTCCAAACCGATGGAGAGCCTGATAAAATCTTCTGTCACCCCTGTTTCCTTTTGCTCTTCCCGGCTTAATTGCTGATGGGTTGTCGAGGCAGGATGAATGACAAGACTCTTTGCATCTCCGATATTGGCAAGATGGGAAAGGATTTTCACCGATTCAATAAACGTTTTTCCTGCCTCCAATCCGCCTTTTATCCCGAAGCCCACCAGACCTCCGAAGTTGCCTCTTAGATATTTTATTGCTAACTGATGACTTGGATGCTCTTCCAACCCGGGATAGTTAACCCACTTGACCAGAGAATGCTCCTTCAGGAATTGAGCAACCTTAAGCGCATTTTCAGAATGTTTCTTCACCCTTAAAGGTAATGTCTCTAACCCTTGAAGGAAAAGAAAGGCGTTGAAGGGGCTCAGGGCTGCCCCCAAATCTCGCTGCCACTGGACTCTTGCCTTGATAATAAATGCCACATTTCCTAACGCCGGGAAGTTTCCAAAAGTGTCCCAGAACTTAAGCCCGTGGTAGCTCGGGTCCGGTTCGGTAAATTCGGGGAACTTCCCGTTGCTCCAATCGAACTTGCCGGAATCGACGATCACTCCTCCGATCGATGTTCCATGTCCGCCGATATACTTTGTGGCTGAAAGAACGGTTATGTCCACTCCGTAATCAATCGGTTTAACCAATCCAACGCCAACAGTATTGTCGACGACAAAAGGGACGCCGGCACCGTGGGCAATCTCCGCAATGGTTTGAAAATCAGGCACATCCAATTTCGGATTACCTATGGTTTCGGCATAGATCGCTCTTGTCTTCTTCGTGATCGCCTTTTTAAACTCCTCTGGCTTAGTGGATTCAACAAACTTCACATTTCTCCCCAGTTTGGGAAAGGTGTAATGGAACTGCTGGTATGTTCCACCGTAAAGGTTATTTGCAGAAACAATTTCATCCCCTACCTGAGTGATGGCCAAAAGGCCGAGAGCTTGAGCGGCCTGTCCTGAGGACACTCCCAGCGCCCCGGTTCCTCCTTCAAGGGCCGCCACCCTCCTTTCAAAAACATCGTTCGTGGGGTTCATGATCCGTGTGTAAATGTTTCCAAATTCTTTGAGAGCAAAAAGACTTGCTGCATGGTCTGTACTCTTGAATACATAGGATGTGGTCTGATAGATGGGCACAGCCCTTGCTCCTGTAGCGGGGTCAGGACTTTCCTGGCCCGCATGAAGCGCTAATGTTTCAAATCCTCTTTGTGACATTTTCCTTCCCTCCTTATCGGTTTGTTTTTT
>DATHCH010000309.1:0-17984 GCA_035319625.1 Thermodesulfobacteriota bacterium | reverse complement strand
AAATCCGGCACATTATTTGCTTTTATTTAGCTTCCGTTGGCTCATATTGATTGAGGGACGAAGGAGACTTCAGAGCAACAGGTAAATAACAAGGGTAAGTTTATGTGGAAAAAGATTATTTTAGGCATCCTGGTTTGGGTAATCCTAATTGCGTTGGTGGCATTTCTACAAGCAAGCACTTAGATCTGTCCTTTCGAAATGCAGGGACATATTGAAACGCAGGGGCGCAGGTGAATATTAACACTTTTTCGTCACTACTTTCGGCGTAGGGGCTAACCAAGAGAGGCAGAAAGAGAGGGTGTTATGAAAGAGAAAAGCAAAGGGTTAAAGGAAAGTAAGAAGGCGCCGCAGATGAGCTTCAAAGAGAAGAGGAAGCTGAAGAAGGAGAAGAAAAACAGGTAGGCTGTGGAATGAGATTCTCTTGTTCTTCGCTTATCTTAGTTATTGCGTTTGTCTTTTTTTTGTCCGGATGCGACCGGCCGACTCCTACAGGGATAGAGTTCGATAAGATCGATACCTCTCAAGATCCCATCCAGAAGCCCTGCACACCCGATGAACCTATTATCAAAGAATTCAAGAGCTGCCGATTTACGATGATTCCTTTGGCCGAATACAAAATATCGGGAGTGGTGGTCAGCACCGAAACGTATTCCTCAGACTGGGACGGGCAGATTTCACCGGTGGATCTGGCCATTGTTTGGGGAAAACTGACGGAACCGGAAAACGGGAAATATATCACTTATAGCCAGGGTAGTCGCTGGTACCATTACAAGTGGAAAGAGGGAAGCCCCGTTGACAACTCCTACGTCATTTCCCACTCCTCCAACAACCATATCATCCCGGCGAACGAAAATATTTGCCGGGCGGTCAAGACCATTAGAAGAAAAGATCGGGTCGTTCTAAAAGGTTTCTTGGTCAATTTAAGAGGAACGGCTAAGGGTCGGACGGTTAGCTGGAATACGAGCCTATCCAGGACGGACACAGGCAATGGCTCCTGTGAACTCTTTTATGTCTCTTACGTCAGAATTGAAACGAAGGTCTATGAATAAGGTTATGTGCGGGGACGCAGAGATGGGGAGGCGCGGTGTGAGGAAGAATAAAGAATTTTAGAATGCGGATTGCGGGGGAATTAGGGTCGTCCCTGCCCTTTACTTACCCAAAGTGGCTTTTTGACGGAGGGGTTTTAGTAGAAAGTCGAGAGCGTCGAGAATATTCATAAAGACCACATCCGCCTTCTTCATCGCTTCCGAAGCGATTCCTTCTTTCCCTAAAACACAGACGCCCAAACCAGCCTCCTCGATCATGGGGACGTCGTCCACTCCATTTCCAATGGCAACCGTCCGGGTCGCTCCCAGTTGGCGCAATAAGTCCAATTTTTTTTGGGAAGATTCTCCTTCCGTTAAATAGATGATCTCCGCTTTGACTTTTCTGAGAGCCTCTTCCCCGCGCTCCTTTTCTTCCTTCGTCAGGACGTAGATTTTGGTTCGTTTGGAGAGAAGGTTGATCTTATCCTTTGCTTTGGGGTGAACCCGGCGATCTGAAGCAAGAGTCCCCTCAAAGTCGATGAGGATAAATTCAATCTCTAAATTGCTCTGACCGGGTCTCTGAATGGTGATCATACTGCCTGCCTAGTTAGAAAAAGTAAAGGTGTTAGGTCCAACGGCAAGGGTAACGATGCCAACTTCGTTAGAACGATGAGCGTTAAACTTTAAACGATGAACAGTTCATTGTCCATTGTCCGTCGTTCATGGTCTGTCTTTCACTCTAACGAGCGAGAACGCTGGCGCATGACTTCGTAAAGGATCATCCCTCCTGAGACCGAAGCGTTGAAGGAGGGGAGAGGGCCTTTCATAGGAATAGAAAAGAGCCGATCACACTTTTTCTTCACCAGGGGTCTGATCCCTTTCCCTTCCGCACCGATGACGATGGCCAGATCCGTGTTGAGATCGAGTTGATAGATCAGATCTTTTGCTTCCCCTGAGGCACCATAGACCCAGATCCCTTCTTGTTTTAGGAGATCGATGGTGGCGGCGATGTTCACGACTCTCGCAATTGAAACATGAGCAGCGGCTCCAGCAGAGGCCTTGACCACCCCTGAAGTGATTCCGACGGACCTGTCTTTGGGGATGATGATCCCATGGACTCCAGATCCTGACGCCGTCCGAATGAGGGATCCAAAATTTTGTGGATCCTGGATGCCGTCGAGGATGAGAAAAAGCGATTTTGCGCCTTCCCTCTTCCAAAGGGAGAGAATTTCACCAAGGTCAGCATATGGAGTTTCCTTAATGAGGCCCACGACATTCTGATGAACGCCCCCTTTTGTCATGCCTTCGAGGGATTCCCTGGTCGTGAACGTCACAGGAATTTTCTTCATATTAGCTACATCGAGAATCGATTGGAGCGGAGGATTAGGGATTCGAGTGCCGACCAGAATCTTTTCAATCCGGACGTGAGACGATTTCAATGCCTCTTCAACAGGATGAATTCCATAGATGATTGGAGCCATCACCCCCTCACCCCTCCCCTCTCCCCATCGGGGAGAGGGATGGGGTGAGGGGGCTTTGACTTATGAAATATCCTCGATGATTTTCTGGACTGCTTCAAGGGGATCTTTCGCCTCTTTGATGGGTCGGCCGATGACAAGATAGTTAGCCCCTGCAGAGATCGCCTCTTTCGGCGTGAGGGTTCTCTTCTGGTCATCTTTTTTATCGGAAGGGGCGCGGATGCCCGGGGTGACGATCAGGAATTTTTCTCCGCATCTCTCCCGAATGACCCCGATTTCTTGAGGTGAAGCAATGACTCCATCCACCCCCGCCTTAGAAGCTAAGGAGGCAAGACGTCCCACTTCCTCCAAAAGGGAACCATGAACCCCAACTTCCTTCAAGGCGTTTTCATCCATGCTGGTAAGGATGGTGACGGCGAGGATCAGAGGTTTTGGAATGCCAAGACTCTTAGCCGTTGCCCTGGAGGCTTCGACGGTCTTTTTCATCATTTCAAATCCTCCCAGGGCGTGGAGGTTGAACATGGACACATTGAGTTTGGTAGCTTCCTCGCCTGCCTTGGCCACGGTATTGGGAATATCGTGATACTTCAGGTCGAGAAAGACCTTTTGGCCTTTCTGGAGAATCATATGAATGACCTTTGGCCCGGCATGCGTGAAGAGCTGCTTCCCTACCTTAAATATCCCTACATGATCCTTCAAAAGCTTCACCCAACGTTGGGCCTCTGTGAAGTGTTCGACGTCAAGGGCAAAGATGATTTTATCTTTGGGATCGCCGGCCATAAGTAACTATCACTCAGAAAATAGCTCTCAAATCCCCGGCCTTTGCTAATAGGGGATTAGCAATTTTCATCGTTCGGGGGCAAGAAACCCGTCATGAAAGATTGTTCAGTTTTCGTAGCCTATCATATAAATGTTCCCATAGACTGTCAATGAATAATTTATAAAGACTCAGCCGAATTCCGTTCACCCCTCCCCCCTCTCCCCCAAGGGGAGGGGGGAGGGGACCATTTCATGGTTGTCGTGGGAAAAGTGATGCTTGTTTTCGGGTGGTGTACCTTTACAGAAAGAGGGTTGTCTGGTATAAAAATAAAACAGGGCAATTTCGGATGAAGAGAGAGATTAGTGAAACGGAAGTCAGAGAGGAGAACCGAAAGCTTCGTTATCTGCGGTTCTTAGTTGATTTTTCTATCTTGTCGATTCAGCAAGATGACCTGTTGCTTGGAGAAGCGCAGGAGCTTGTGGAGAACGTGAAACGGGCAGCTTGCAGCCTCTTCCCCGGAAAAGAAGAAACATTTGAGCTGATTTACCGGCCGAGGTTCAATCGAGTCATCGGAGAAAGATTCAAGGGAGACTCTCCGACTTGAAATCCGCAATCTCTGATTTCGATCTTCATTTGTCATTCCGGGCTTGACCCGGAATCCAGTGTTTTTGGACTGGCTTCCCGCCGGAGTTTACCCCGTACTTGATACGGGGCGGGAATGACGGCCTATCCCCCCATCTCCTGATCTATCATCTCTTTGATTTTCGACAGGACATCCTCTTTTTTCACCAGGAGGACCTCACCGGTCCTTCGCTTTCTTATTTCCACCAGGCCCTTCTTCAAATTCTTTTCTCCCAGGGTTACCCTCAAGGGAACCCCGATGAGATCCGCATCTTTGAATTTTACCCCCGGGCTCTCTTCGCGGTCATCGTATAGAACCTCTATCCCGCTCTCAGAAAAGGTTTGATAGAGCTGCTCCGCCGTCTCCATCAGAAAGTCCGTTTTGATATTGACCGGAAGGATGAGAACCTGAAAGGGAGCGATGGGCATGGGGAAAACGATCCCATTTTGATCGTAGGACTGCTCGATGGCAGCGGCGACCGTTCTTCCCACACCGATCCCGTAGCACCCCATGACAACCTCTCTTTCTCTTCCCTGTTCATCCAAGAAAGTGGCTCCCATGGCCTTACTGTATTTGGTTCCCAGCTTAAAGGTATGACCGACCTCAATTCCCTTGTCCATCCTGGTCTGCTTCCCGCAAAGGGGGCACTGGTCTCCGGGGGCGAATTTTCGGATATCCACAAATTGAGAGACCTGAAAATCACGGACCGTATTCACATGGATGAGGTGGGCATCCTTCTCATTGGCTCCGGTGACAAAGTTGACCATCTCCCGGATGTCGAGGTCGGCGAGAATAGGGACGGAGAGACCGGTGGGTCCGGCGAACCCTTTGGGAGCACGTGTAATCTCTTCCACTGTCTCCTCAGTCGCTAATTGAGTGTTTTCCGAGCCCCATACCGCTTTCAGCTTCTTTTCGCTGATCTCGTGGTCTCCGCGGACTAGGGCTGCGACGCATCCTTTATCACTCTCGAAGATCAGGGTTTTCACCAAATCCTTTGGTGAGACGCTGAGAAACTGGGTAACTTCTTCTACGGTCCGCTTCTCGGGTGTCAACACTTTCTGGACAGGCTTCTGGGATCCTTTGCCATCGGTTTGTCCCTCTTTAGCTTGTCTTCGGAATTCCGCTTTTTCGATATTGGCTGCGTAAGAGCAGTGGGTACAGCTGACAATGGTCTCCTCTCCTGTTTCCGCCAAAACCATAAATTCATGAGAGAAGGACCCTCCGATCAGACCAGTCTCCGCCTCCACGGCCTTGAATCTTAAGCCGCATCGGGCGAAGATGCGCGTATAGGCCTCGATCATTTTTTGGTAACTTTCGTCCACTCCCCTCTCATCGGCATCGAAGCTGTAAGCATCTTTCATGATGAATTCACGAGCCCGCATGACGCCGAACCGAGGCCGGATCTCGTCTCTGAACTTAGTCTGGATCTGATAGAGATTGAGCGGCATCTGGCGATACGAACGGATTTCTTTCCGGGCAATGTCCGTGATCACCTCCTCATGGGTGGGGCCTAAACAACAATCCCTGTTGTGACGGTCTTTGAACCTTGCCAGCTCGTTCCCATATTCTTCCCATCGATGGCTCTCCTGCCAGAGCTCTGCGGGTTGAACAAAGGGGAGCAATACCTCAACGGCCCCGGCCCGGTTCATCTCCTCACGGACGATGGCTTCCACTTTTCTGATGGATCGAAGACCAAAAGGGAGGTAGGAATAGATGCCGGAGGCCAGTTTCCGGATCATTCCTGCCCGAAGCATCAACTGGTGACTGGGAACTTCCGCTTCAGAAGGAACCTCCTTCAATGTGGGCAGCAGATATTGTGAATATCGCATTGGACTCTCCTCCCCTCTCCCTCCCCTCTCCCGGAGGGAAGAGGGATGGAGTGAGGGCTCCTTGATTTTTCTTTCTTCATAATATATATAAAATTCTCACAAATGAAAAGAATCCCTCCTGCTCAAGGGTTGACCCTTTTCTTCTTGACCGGCTTGGTCATTTTAACGCTCTTTTTCCATGGCCATATCCTGCGCTGGCATGCTTTGCTCTTTCGTTATTTCGTCCTGTTAGGTCTTCTCTTTGTCCTGAAATTATCATGGGATCGAAAAGCAACAGGGAAGACAGGAGCATTTTTTCATCATTTCTCTCCCATCCTATTTGTCATCCTCATCTATGAATCCCTTGGTGATTTGATCCAATACCTCCAGCCGGACATCGACGCCCGGCTGATGCGGATCGATTTTTCCATCTTCGGGGTCCAGCCCACCTTTTGGATGCAACGCTGGATCGTCCCGTGGCTGACAGACATCCTGTCCTTGGCTTACATCAGCTATTATTTCATCCCGGTGGTTTTCATCGTCGTCCTCTATTTGAGGAGTCGGATGGTGGAGCTGGATCGGTCGGTTTTTGTCTTGGCCTTCGGATACTACGTTTCCTTTATCGGTTATATCCTCTTCCCGGCTGTCGGACCTCGTTATGCCTTAACTCATCTTTACTCCGTTTCGCTCGACGGAAGCTGGATCAGCGATTTTGTCAGAAATACATTGAATGCCTTGGAGCACAACAAACGGGACTGCATGCCCAGCGGCCACACCCAGATCGTCCTGATGGTCTTATACTTGGCCTATCGCTATCAAAAGTTTCTGTTCTATGTCCTTTTCCCTATTGTCTGCGCCCTCATCTTCTCCACCATTTACCTGAGGTATCATTATGTGATCGATCTTTTGGTCGGAACGACATTGGCCATCGGGTGTACGATCCTTGGGCCTCTGCTCTACGGGTGGTGGAATCAGGAGAGTAGAAAGTAGAAAGCAGCTGGTGGTTCACTACGATTTATCGGCAACTTGCCACTCTCTGCTTTCCACTTTCCGATTAGAGGGGCATTTCATAAATTCGGTAATTCTTGTAGCGTTTTCCCCCCATCGCTTCGATCCCGTGTTGCATGAGGGGGTTCGCTTCAAGAATCCATGAACATTCTGCCTGATGGTAACCCTTCTTGTTTCCTCTCTTAAAGGTCTCTATATAGAGGAGGCCCTCCACTCCTCTCTTCTGAAAGGCATGTTTCACCCCCAGGAGCATGACTCGAATTTTATCGATCTTTCTTGAATAGTAAAGGAACTTGATCGCGCCCAGAAGCCCGAGCTTTCCGTTCAGGTGCTTGAGCACCACGTAATAATCCGGGATGGCCACAGAGAAACCCACGGGTTCATCTCCCAAGTAAGCAAAAAGAACCAAATCAGCCACGACCAGAGGCTTCAGATCTTTTGCCGTGAGATCAATCTCTTCGTCGGTCATTGGAACGAATCCCCAATTCTTGCTCCATGCTTCGTTATAGATCTCTTTGACGATTTTTAATTCCTCGCCAAAACGTCGAAGATTAATCGGACGGACATGAAGCTGGGGTTCCTTTTTCTTCAATCTCTCGGTAATACGATCCAGACGAGCGAACTTGAAAGTAGGCGTCTCCAAGAGGTAGGCATAAAGGTCCATCTTCTTCCTCAGCCCAAACCCCTCCAGCAAAGAAGGATAAGAGGGAGGGTTATAAGGCATCATCAGGCAGGGAGCTGAATCAAATCCCTCGACAAGAAGACCGCATTCGTCGTTGGTCGAAGGGTTCATCGGTCCAGCCATCTTCTCCATCCCCTGCCCTTTCAACCAGTCCGCAACCTTTGAGAGGAGAATTCCAGCTATCTCCGCATCAGGAACGGATTCGAAGAATCCGAAGAAACCCACTTTCTCCTCGTGAAACTCGATGTAATGGTGATCGATGATGCCCACAATCCTTCCAGCCACCTTTTCCCCCCTGTGCGCCAGGAAAAAGATCATGTCCGAATGGGAACGGAAAGGATGGTCCGGACTGAATTTTACGAGCTGATCTTTGATGAGGGGTGGGATCCAATATCGATCCCCTTTATAGATCTCCCAGGGAAATCGAATGAAGGTCATGAGATCTTGCGGGTTTTTTACTTCTTCAACATGGATTGCCTGGCTTGTCATATCATCGACCTCCGTCAAATCGGTCTCAATTGTTTTTTCGATCACCTCAGCCCTTGGATCTGTTCATGAATTTTCAACCCTTTTCCCAAAAGAGCTGCAGGGTGCCTCTCTATCTCCTATAACCATTCTTGATTCTTGTACCACTCGTACGTCAATCGGGCCCCTTGTGAAAGCTGAAATTGGGGTTGGAAACCCAGCATGGTCTTGGCCTTTGTGATATCGCAGGTCCACTCTTTCTGAACCATCTGTTCCGCCATCCCTCTGCTGATGAGCGAGGGCTTCCGGGAGAGTACGGAGAAATAGTCCGACAAGGAGGCGACTCCGAGTAAGAGCCAGTTCGGGATGGGGATGGAGAGCGGGGTAATCCCCATCGTCCGGGCAAAGGTATCACCGATCTCTCTCATCGTATAATCCGTGCCATCGGAAAGAAAAAATATTTCGCCGCTTTTCATTCTGGACTCGGCAGCCAGGAAGAGGGCCTGGACGACATCTTGGACATAACAGAGACTGACTCTCCCGCTAAAGCAGGGGTTGATCCTTCTGGAGACCCATTTGAATAAGGCATAGAAATCCTTATCCCTGGGCCCATAAACCCCGGCAGGTCGTAAAATGACGAGAGGGATTCCGTCAGCATGTGCAAGAGCTAACTCCTCTCCCATCCTTTTGCTCTTGCCATATAAGGAAACCGGTTCACAGGAGTCTGACTCCTCTTTTCTGTCTCCATTCCGACACGGTCCTGCCGCGGCCTGGCTTGAAACATAGACGAATTTCTGAAGGCGAGGATTATTTTCGAGACAGGCATGGATTAGGTTCTCGGTTCCCAAACCGTTTACTTTAAAATACGTTTCCTCTCGGATAGCTTTTGTCACACCGGCGAGATGAAATACCCAATCGATACCCTTCACCATCTCTCCCAAGGAAGTCTGATCATTACAATCACCGCGGACGAACTCGACAGGGAGACCTTTCAGCCACCTCAAATCGCTCGACTTTCGGACGGGGCAGCGGACATCGACTCCCCGTTGAAGAAGTGCTTCAACGAGATGGCTTCCGATGAATCCTGTTCCACCTGTTACTAACGCTTTCAAATCACTCTTAGCCCGTTTAAACGTTACAAATTCTATATATTTTCGGACAATTGTCAAGCAGAATTATAACCGTTTTTTTCAGATGCAGAGGGTATTTCTGATCTGAAAAGAGAAGAATGACCGGAGAATTTCTCGCTCGAAGAATTTTGACCATACGATCGGCGCGAGAGAAAGGGGTTCATCGAAGAAGACTCCTGAAAACGCTCCGATGGGATGACGCTCAATTGCTCTCCGATGGTTGTGTCTTAGAAATAGGATACAAAGACATCCACAGAGACACCCAAAAGCCAATGGAGCAAAAGAACGAAGAACAACGACTGGCCACGCCAGGCGATGATACCCAAAACGATTCCTCCGAGGATGGAAGCGTATATTTCGCCGAGCGGTTTGCCGGTATGCAACAGACAGGAAGCGAGCGTCTGGACGAGAATGGCATTCCAGCCTCCAAACGCTCCTTCTAATCCGGACTGCATATAGCCACGGAAGAAAAATTCCTAACCGAGATAGAACACCAAGTAAGAGAAAGCATAGACGGCGGACGTCCACAGAGAACTGTTCGCCCCTTTATAGAGAGGATATTCGAACCGAAAAGGTTGTGTCCGCGAAGAAAGATGGGCGAGGGCAATCATCACCGGAGCGAGAAGAAGTAAGGCCTTGATCCCCCATCGGATATCGCCGAACCGTACGCCGTAAACGGAAAGGGGTTCACGAAAAACGAATTTTATAATAAGTGCAGGAATCCAGCCCAGCAGGATGAAGGAAGCGAAGAATGTCTAGAGGACGGAGGTGAGTTCGGTATCTTCAAATAGAACAAAGGCAGACGCCAGATGATTCAGATAAAAAGTCTTCGTTCCAAAATATCTGAAGGTCGTCAGGATCATCGGGACGCTGAGCAGAATAACAGTGGATTTGTTATTTTCTCTGCCGAGGAACCCCTGCCGGATAAGGATAGATGTAATCCGGTTCATGCGGCTCTCTTTCTGAGTTGACGGAGCCACGCCAAGGTGACTCGTATCCCTTCCTTGAGGGGCGTTATCTTATAACCTAACTCCCTCTCGGCTTTTCCACTGGAATAGACCCAGTCCTGAAGAAATGTCTCCGCCCAGCCGGGGGTGACGAGCGGATAGAGACCAAACCACTCCGCCTTTTTCAATTCCAGCCGGGAATAGAGCAAAGCCAGCTTAGAGGGGATGCTCCATCGGAGATGGTTTTTTCCGCTCAATTCGTCAATCAGGTTGAACAAGTTTTTGAGGGAGACGTTTTCTCCGCCGAGGATATAATGTTCACCGATCTTCCCCTTCTCCATGGCCAGGACGAGTCCCCGAACGACGTCCTCTACAAAGGTATAGTTTCCAACATTGAACCCTTGATTGAGGAGAAAAGGGAATTTTCCCCGATCATAGAGATCGATCATCCTGGTGACAGAGTTTCCCTCACTCATTTTTCCCGCGCCGTATACGCGTGTGGGATTTACGATGATCAAAGGGAGCCCTTGACCGGCATATTCGCAAGACCGTTGTTCGCCGATCATTTTGCTCGCTTGATAATCCGTGTAGCAATTAAGCATAGGACAATGTCTCTCTTCATCCCCCACCACACCGGGGTCCGTAGGCCCGCAGGTCACAATAGAGGAAGTAAACACCACTCGCTCCACAGCCAACACCTTTGCCATTTCCCAGAGATGACAGAGTCCTTCGACATTGTTCTGGTAGAAAGCTTTCGAATCTTTTGCCCAGTTTTTTGCATAAGCGGCCGGATGATAAACTTGAGTACAACCCTTGCCTGCTTTTCTGAGCGATTCGCCATCCATTAGGTCACCGGGGAAAAGGTGGATTCTTTCGTGCTCCAGACCCTCCGTATTACTGGTAGGTCGCTTCAAGACGTGAACCGTATGCCCTCTCTGGACCAGCTCGGCCACGAGTCTTGTTCCAATGTAGCCGGTCCCTCCTGTTACCAATACCTTGTTCAGTTCTTCCGCCATTCAGACTTCAGTCCAAGGACGATCCCAGATCTCCTTAAACAATGGGTGTGGAAACGACCTGTTATAGGGCTTCACTTTTTTTTATGGCAGATGGATCGCTCTGCCAACTCGATATTCTATCTGTGGATGGGCTGATCGATCGTTCGAATATCCGTGATGCGATCCAATAACGATCCGCTGGGCCCCTTTTCCCCGAGGCTTAAGTCGGAAACGACTACTCTTCCAATCTTTTCGACCGTTGGGTCAGTTTTCCCTGATTCCTGGATTCCCCAGATACTGTGGATGACATAATGGTTTCCTTCATCCTTGCCAAGATAGAGCATGATATGCCCGGGCAATCGAATAAGGGTGGCCAGCGGGACAGCCCGATCTAAAAGCCGCCGTTTTTCCTTGGCGGGCTTCCCCTCTGCCAAACCCAGATCCGTGCCAACCATCGCCTGTTCTTTCGAATTCCGGGGCATCAGAATACCGAAGGTCCTGAAGAGATCCATGATAAACCGGGAACAGTCCCTGCCGCCAAGCCTATCTCCCCAACCGTAAGGGTGGTTGAGCATTTTGAAGGCCTGGCGTGCAATATTTTCTTGGGTATAGGCGAGAAAACCTTGGTGGACATCCTCCTCCGCGCGGATGTATGCCTTCCCGAAACTCAGCTCTCCGTTGTCCTCTCTCCAAGGGATCTGGATGACATAGGATGCGTCAGCACTTTTATTCCCGTCAGGGATACGGAGGAGAGGAAAGGAGTCTCCCATCTGGGCGAGAAAGACTGGATGTCGGAGAGAAAGGTCACTGAAGACAATGATCGCATCTCCTGTGATGACCAATCGGTTCTTCGCTTCTTCATACTCCACCACGTCCTTTCTCTCTTTGGCGATGGCCAGATCATGCCTCCGTACCCATCCACGGATAAAGGGGGTCTGGGCGTACGCCCATTCGTTATCCTGGCTGAAGTGATAAATTCCGAGCGGAGACCCTACGGAGATAGCGGAGTGTTGAAAACGATCGAACTCATAATGGTTAGGGGTGCTCATAGAGAGTTC
This sequence comes from Thermodesulfobacteriota bacterium, assembly GCA_035319625.1. GTDB lineage: Bacteria > Desulfobacterota > BSN033 > BSN033 > UBA1163 > UBA1163. The sequence continues at coordinate 6,006 of DATHCH010000309.1, read as the reverse complement.
AGATGTAGGAAAGACACGAATATCGGTTCTCTTAACGACAAGCGCGTAAAGCGTTCGGCCCCTATCTTTTATGGACTCCTGGTTCAGATTGTTTCTTAATTTATTCCAAAAAAGTTCTCCAAGGGGGGTTCCGCTCTTGCCATATCGGACCTCTTCGGTCCTTCCAAAATTTTCCCAATCCTCTTTTAGAAGAGAAAGGATCTCTTCCCCTGTCCAGTCTTCCTTTAGATCTTTTATCCTACAAAGACGAAGGTCCTGTCTATTTAGATTTTCTTCATTCATCCTCTGAATCTGCTCCGTGGTTAATAAGAGATTCGTTGGACCTTTGATCTTCTTGACCCAAAATTCGGGTCTCTCCATCTCCGGAGTCACATTGGGAAGTCGAGGTGAAGCGGAGAGGACCTGGGGGATACCTCCAAAGATAATCAAGAGGTCAAAGATAATGGTTGTGAGCAGTTTAGTAAGAGTAGATGAATGATGAGGGACCATAGGAACCTGAAATTCTTAAATTGCTTAGACAATAACTTAATTATCCCCCTCCCCCTGGCGCCTGCCTGCGCGAAGCCCCGCGTTGCGGGACGAAGGCAGGGGAGAGGGCCGGGAAGATCCAGGAGCATGGAAAATGAATGATTGCGCCTGGATTAGCTGACGAATAACCAAGTTTATAAATCGTGTCAAGATTTTTTCTTGACAAAATAGATAAAATATATTAAAAAACATGTGTCTCGTTTGGTTTGAGACCAAATCGAGTTACCGAAGGTTGGTAGCTCTTTTTTTTGTGCTTATTTGTGGAATAGGTAAATCTCAATTATTTCAGCTACTTTGAAAAAATAAATTCAATGAGAAGGGAGGTAGATCGCCATGGTTTGTCAAACCGTCAAAGTGGGAGCAGAATGTATCTTCATGAAGAAGACAGGCTGTTCCTACAACGGTGGGAGATGTTATCCCATCGTGGAGTCCTGCAAAGGATGTGATCGAGTGGTCACTTACGAAGTAGGTTCCTATTGCAAGACCTATTGTGAGCCCTCTATAAAGTGGGCGAAAGGGTCCTGCAACTTTGCCACTCACATCAAGAAGGAAGTCAAAGAAGATAATTTCAAGTTGAATCCTTTGAAGGCCTCGAAACGAAATGTGAGCCAAAAGGCTTAAAGAGGATTATCAACCGTTGATGATCGTTTGAATTAAAACCCTTCTCCTTCTTCTCTTCTATAGAGCAGAAGGAGAAGGGTTTTTTGTTTTTTAGGAGTCACCCGGCGAAAAAAGCTTGATCAACTTGAAGGGTTGACTTTTCGCATAAATCCCTCTAATATTGCGACGATATATTCTCGGACAAATGCAGAGAGAGAGATGGCTGGGGAAAAAAGGCTCACCCGAACCAGAAATATTGGGTTTATGGCCCACATCGATGCGGGAAAGACGACTGTGACGGAAAGGGTCCTTTTTTATGCGAAGAAGATCCACCGCATCGGGGAGGTGGATGATGGGACAGCCACCATGGACTGGATGCAGCAGGAACAGGAGAGGGGAATTACCATCACGTCAGCCGTCACGACGGTCGAATGGAGGGGGAACACCACCCATATCATCGATACCCCCGGTCATGTGGACTTCACCATTGAAGTGGAGCGCTCGCTCAGGGTTTTGGATGGGACCATTGCGATCTTCAGTGCCGTGGAGGGAGTGGAGCCTCAATCCGAAACGGTATGGCATCAAGCAGATAAATATCGGGTTCCGAAAATGGCCTTCGTCAACAAGATGGATCGAATTGGGTCGGATTTCTTCGGAACCGTAAGAATGATGGTTGAGCGCCTGGGAGCAAATCCCCTGATCACACAGATCCCCATCGGTGCGGAGGATCGGTTTATCGGACTGATCGATCTCATTCGATCCAAGGGAATTGTTTGGGATGAGAGCAGCCTGGGGACGGAATTCAAAGAAATATCCATTCCAAAAGAAATGCAGGAAGGAGCCTCCCTCCATCGCTCCAAGCTGATTGAATCTATTGCCGAGCTGGACGATCACCTGACGGAAAAATATCTTAACGGGGAAGAGATCTCGGAATCTGAAATGAAGGCGGCCGTGAGGAGGGCGACCATCTCGATGAAGGCCGTCCCCGTGCTATGCGGTGCTGCGCTCAGAAATCAGGGGATTCAACCGCTCCTTGATGCCATCGTGGACTACCTTCCTTCTCCTCTCGACATCCCGCCGGTGGAAGGAACGAATCCTGTGACAGGAGAAAGGGAGATCCGAATGGCCAAGGACGAAGAATCCCTCACCGCCCTGGCCTTCAAGGTGATGATGGATGAAGGCCGGAAGCTGGTCTATATCCGTATATACTCCGGCGTGCTCAAAGTGGGAAGGGAGGTTTATAATCCGCGTTTGAAAAGGGGTGAGAAGATCTCGAGAATCTTTCAGATGCACGCCCACCAGCGCACTCGGGTCGAAGAGGCAAAAGCAGGGGAGATCGTGGCCGTCATGGGATTGAAGGAATCCACCACAGGAGACACCCTCTGCGATCGGAGCCATCCCATCCTTCTCGAGCCCATCGATTCTTATAAACCTGTCATGTCCATTGCTGTGGAACCGAGAACAAGCGGGGATCAAGAAAAGCTGACCGAATCGCTCACGAAGTTGAGTGAAGAAGACCCTACCTTCCATGTCAAATTAGATGAAGATACGGGTCAGACCATCCTCTCGGGGATGGGGGAATTGCATCTGGATGTGTTGGTCAATCGCCTCCTGACCGAATATCACCTGGAAGTGAATGTGGGGAGGCCTCAGGTCGTCTATCGAGAGACAATAGAAAAAGAGGTAGAATCGTCAGCCAAATTCATAAAAGAGATGGAGGAGGTCAAACATTTTGCAGAGGTCTTCTTACGAATATCGCCCAACAGACGGGGAAGGGGAATTGAGTTTCATTCGGAGGTGCCGGAAGGGATCCTGCCAGCCGGAGGGGTTCTCTCCGTTGAAGAAGGCATTCGAGAATCCTCCATGGCAGGAGTGATTTTGGGTTACCCCATGACCGATATTCGGGTCACCTTATTAAAAGCGAATATCGATTTTGATCATCCCTCCCTGCTTGCCCTCAAGGTTGCTTCTTCCAACGCCTTGCGAGAGGGTTGCCGGAAAGCCCAACCTGTTCTCCTGGAGCCGATGATGGAGGTCAATATTATCGTCCCTGAGGAGTTTATGGGCGAGGTCGTAGGAGATTTGAAGGCAAGAAAGAGTTCCGTCGAAGCGATTAGCCCGAAGGGCAGGGTTGCCATGATCAAGGCCATCTCTCCGCTGACTCGAATGTTCGGGTATTCAACCGATTTAAGATCCCTCACCCAGGGGAGAGGAACCTTCTCCATGCAATTTTCCCGCTATGACAAAGTGATCAGTTAGAAGGAACGTGTTCCTGCCTACCGCAGGCAGGCGTGTCACGTGACCGTGTCCGTGAAAACCTATGATGGATGAAGAGATCCTTGGGCTCTTGATGGAACACCCTTCCACCTTTCTCTCAGGGGAAGAAATCAGCCGTCGTTTGAAAGTAAGCCGGACGGCCGTGTGGAAGAGAATGGAACGGCTCAGGCTGATGGGCTATGAGATTGAGGGCTCGACGCGATCGGGGTACCGGTTGGTTCAATCACCAGATCTTCTCACGCCATCCGAGATCAAACCTCTTCTGAAGACGAAATGGATGGCGAAGAGAATCCATCATTTCCAAACCATCGATTCGACGAACTCTAAAGCCTATCAGTTGGCCCTCAACGGTGCTGAGGAAGGAGAGGTGGTGATCTCGGAGTCGCAGGAAAAAGGGAGGGGGAGGCTGGGGAGGCAATGGTTCTCTCCACCTTCATTGAACCTTTATCTTTCGGTTATCCTGAGGCCGAGAATCCCGCCTCATCAAGCTCCCCTCATCACCCTGATGGCAGCCGTCGCTACGGCAGATGCCATCAGGGAGTTTTCCGGACTCCTCCCTTTGATCAAATGGCCCAATGACATCCTGCTCCGGGATCGGAAGGTAGCCGGGCTCCTCAATGAGATCCACTCGGAAATAGACCGAGTCCATTTTGTGATCCTCGGAATCGGCGTTAACCTCAATACGGGCGAGGAGAAGTTTTCGAAAGAGATCCGGTCTGTCGCCACCTCGTTAAAGATAGAAACGGGACAGACGGTTTCGAGAAAGGATTTCCTCCGGGCTCTTCTGTTCGAATTGGAGGAGTGGTATTCGATCTTCTTAGAAGAAGGCAGCGCCGTTGTTCTAAAGGCCTGGCGAGACCGGGCTAACATCAGAGGGAGAGAAGTGAAAGTCACTTCCTTTGGGGAGACCGTCGTCGGCACAGCCATCGATGTGGATTCGGATGGGGCCTTGATCTTAGAAACAGAAGACGGGAAACAGAGGAGAGTGATGGCAGGAGATATTGAATATCGAAAGTAGAAGGTGGAAGGTTGAAAGTGGAAATTCGACCGTGGAGAGGAGAGAACAGAAGTTTGAAGTTATTTTTTCATTAACCACATGCCACTTTCAATGCTCCACATTCCGAGACAGGAGGTCTTATGCTACTGGTCATTGACGTAGGGAATACCAATACCGTCCTGGGAGTTTTCGATGGCGATGTCCTGGTCGATCATTGGCGGATCTGGACAGAAAAGGGGAAGACGGCTGACGAATGGGGAATCATGTTTCGAGATCTCTTCCAATTCGATCATCTCAATATCGGAGATTTCGAGGGGTTGATCATCTCCTCTGTCGTCCCTCCGGTTCTGGACATGCTGCAGGGAATGGCTGAGAAATACTTTCATGTGACCCCGCTCATCGTCGAGCCGGATATGGATACGGGAATAGTCATTGCCTACGAGAACCCCGTAGAGGTGGGAGCGGACCGGATCGTCAACGCCGTCGCCGCCTACGCGCGGCATAAGAAGAGTTTGATTGTGGTGGATTTCGGAACAGCGACCACCTTCGATTACGTCTCCTCCAGAGGTGAATACATGGGCGGCGCCATCGCGCCGGGGATCGGGATTTCGGCAGAGGCCCTGTTCCAGAGGACTTCCAAGCTTCCCCGGATCGAAATCGTCAAACCGAAACACGTGATCGGGAAGAATACCATCCAGAGCATGCAATCGGGCATCTTTTTCGGTTACGTGGGCCTCGTCGACGCAATCGTCAGGAGAATGAAGGAAGAGGTGAGGTCGAACCCCAAGGTGATTGCGACCGGAGGCTTGGCAGACCTTATCGCTGCCGAATCGGTAACGATTGAAGAGGTCAATGAATTTTTGACCCTCGAAGGACTGCGGATTATTTACGAGAGGAACCAGAAGAAAAAGAAAGGATGAGTCAAAACACCGAGAATTACGGAGAGCAAACTAGTTGTTGCTCCCTCTTCGCCTTTCGGACGCTTCGTGATCTAAGAAAACCTGGATTTCTTCCTCAAGTCATCAAGTCAAGAATCCACTTCGATACACCAGATTTCGAATCAAAATCAACAGAAACTAAATAGTAATTTGCCGTTGATAATTCGCGGCCTTTATTGTATTTTTTGATTGATAATCCGTAATAAGAAAAAGTAAAAGGCCGGGTTATGTTTAGTGAAGAAGAAGGATGAAGAACTTGGAACCGGGTGAAAGCAGAGTACCGAAAGAGAGGTGCTGGCTATGAATCTGGATGTGCGGACAATGTACATGGCTATGGCAGCGGCCTGTTTTATTGTTGCCATAGCGATCTTCGCATTTCACGCTGGACGATTTCGGCGTGATGGCGCTTTTTCGTGGACTCTTGGCTGGGTTCTACAAAGTGCCTTCTGGACTCTCGTAGGTCTCCGTGGGATCATATGGAACTTTATTTCCGTTGTCGTCGCCAGCACTTTGCTAACAGCAAGTTTTTCCCTTCTTTACGCGGCAGTGCGGGAGTTCCAGGGTCGCACCTATAACCGAAAAATTCTCCTTCTTCCGCCGGGAGCCACATTTGTGTTCTTCTGGTATTTCTCGGTATACGTGGACAACATATTCTATCGGGTTATT
>DATHCH010000308.1:0-3311 GCA_035319625.1 Thermodesulfobacteriota bacterium | reverse complement strand
TAGATCTGATCCGGGAAGGTGTTGACCTTGAAATCTTTCTCCAGCATCTTATACATTTTCGGGCTTTCCCATTCCTCATCGAAGACGTCGGCGAAAATGCCATCGTAGATGGCCCAACTCCTTCCTCGAACGGTTTTCTCCATTCCTTTTCTACGAAAGGGGGTGGAATCATCCAGTTTTTCGTGAAGCAGCCCTCCCGGCTGGAATTCCTTGTGGATTCTTTCCATCATCTTGCCGCCTCTAAAGTAGGTAAATCCATGTCTCTCCCACAAGATGGCATTGTGATAAAAAAAGGCCCCCAAGGTGATGGTCTTCAGCCCCAACGGCTCCATAAAGGCTTCCAGACAGTTTACGAATTCTTTTACCAAACGTAATCCGTGCCTGACCATTCCGGGGGCGAGCCCAGCCTCCATGGCCCGAACCTCTTCAGGGATATTCCTCGACCGTGTGCCGAGTAGGGTATCCCTTCCCAATTCGTCGATATCGACATTAAACCTCTCTGAAAAGGGATCGTTGATGATCAGAAAGTCGAGATAAAGACTTTGCATGAAGGCTTCCAGGGAAACCTGGCACGAGAAGATACAATCTTTGTCTTCCAGTCTGTATTTCACCTCAATGCATGCAAAATTTTCATCAGGAGGAAATACCCCTGTGACGACTCTTTCGCCGAGCGGATTGGTTAACGCCTGACGGTCAATCTGAAACGTCTCGAATATGGTGTCGGGGACAAGGCGGAGGTAAATGGAATTCCGCTCCTCTTTAGGAAGTCGGTTGAGCTTCGCTATCGAGAAAGTCATCGTCGAGTTGTTTGGAATAGTCTGGAAGGATAGCCTGCCCCCGGCCTTGATTTACCGAGGGCAGGCCAATGAACCATTTGATCACAGAAACACTTCCTATTTACAATCTTTCTCCAGCAAGCTGGATCACGACACCGGGATCCGTAAGGGTGGATGTGTCGCCCAACTCCTCGATCTTGCCCTCTGCTATCTTCCTCAATATCCTTCTCATGATCTTTCCGCTACGGGTCTTGGGAAGAGCATCAGCAAATTGGAGCTTGTCCGGTGTCGCGATCGGGCCGATCACCTTTCTCACATGGGCCAGAAGCTCCTTCCGTAAGTCTTCACCGCCCTTAAGGCCCGCCTTCAGCGTGACAAAAGCATAGATCCCTTGGCCTTTCACCTCGTGGGCAATGCCGATGACGGCCGCCTCGGCCACGGAACGGTGAGACACGAGGGCGCTTTCGACTTCCGCTGTCCCGATCCGGTGACCCGAAACATTGATGACATCGTCGATCCTGCCCATGAGCCAGTAGTAACCATCCCCATCCTTCTTGGCCCCATCGCCCGTAAAGTAGTTGCTGGGAAATACAGTAAAATAGGTCTCCTTAAACCTCTTGTGGTCCGGATCGTTCCAGAACCCTCGTAACATACCAGGCCACGGTTTCGCAATAACCAGAGAACCCCCTTCTTCCGCCTCGCATTCACTTCCGTCCTCTCTGAGGATCTTCGGAACGACGCCGGGGAAAGGAAAAGTGGCTGACCCGGGTTTCAACGGAGTGATTGGCAGAGGACTGATCAGAAACCCGCCTGTCTCTGTCTGCCACCAGGTGTCCATAATGGGACACCTCTCCTGGCCCACATTCGTGTAGTACCACTTCCACGCCTCCGGATTAATGGGCTCGCCCACTGAACCGAGAAGCCTCAGACTGGAGATCCCTCTTCGTTGCACCCATGCCTCCCCTTCGCGCATCAATGCCCGGATGGCCGTGGGCGCCGTGTAGAAGATGCTGACCTTATACCGCTCCACGATCTCCCAAAATCTGTCAGGGTTGGGATACGTCGGGACCCCTTCAAACATCAGGGTCGTCGTCCCCAGCGCCAAGGGGCCGTAGACCACATAGCTGTGACCGGTCACCCATCCAATATCTGCCGTGCAAAAGAAAACATCCTCTTCCTTAATATCGAAGACCCACTTCAGGGTTTGATACACAAAGAGAAGATATCCTCCTGTGGTGTGAATGACCCCCTTGGGTTTGCCTGTACTTCCACTGGTGTAGAGGATGAAGAGGACATCTTCGGCGTCCATCAACACGGGTTCACAGGAAGGCTTGATGTCTTCTTTTGCCATTTCCTCGTTCCACCATACATCCCTCTCTTTGTTGAAAGGGACATCGATCCCCAGCCTCTTGACCACGATCACCTTTTCCACGCCGGGACAATCTTTCAGCGCCTCATCGGCGTTGATCTTGTTTTGAACGATCCTGCCGCTCCGGTAATATCCGTCTGCGGTGATGAGAACCCGGGAACCGCAGTCGTTTATCCTGTCCCGAAGGGCCTCGGAGCTGAATCCTCCGAAGACCACGCTGTGGACAGCCCCGATCCTTGCGCATGCAAGCATGGCAATGGGAAGCTCGGGAATCATGGGCAGGTAGATGGACACCCGGTCGCCTTTCTTTACTCCGAGCTTTTTCAGGACGTTTGCAAATTTGCAAACATGGTAGTGAAGCTGCTGATACGTAAAAAACCTGTTCTCTTCCAGAGGCTCTCCCTGCCATATCAAGGCGACCTTGTTGCTCCTCCAGGTGTTCAAGTGCCTGTCGAGGCAGTTATAACTCGCATTGAGCTTCCCTCCGCTGAACCATTTAATTTCGGGCTTATTAAAGTCCCACTCCAATACCTTATCCCATTTCTTGCTCCAGTCGAGCTGCTCTGCAAGTTCTCCCCAAAATTTTTCCGGGTCGTCAACAGACCTCCGATACAATTCCTTGTAGTCCTCCATGCGTTTGATGGAAGCCTTCATCTTAACCGCATCCGAAGGTTCGAAAATCAATTTGTCTTCCGACATAGAAACCCTCCTTTTTTCTGCCATACTTAAAACCCTCCTCTCAATGCTTGCGCCGAAGACGCTTTTTTGACTATGTTAAATTAATCACAAGCTCAAATATGCCGAAAAAGAACTCTTTTGTCAAGAATTACACTAAACTTTTTTGGTCTTTTTACTCCTACTATTCCCATCCGCGGAGACAAGGTAAAGAAGCAATGGCCAGAACGGAGGTGATTACACCTCCATGTTTATGTATGGAGGTCGAGGAACCAACTTGCTGATTGAATCAAACAGTTCAGTCGGCGGCGTTATCACACAGGTGCACTTAAGCTCAGGTTTTTTGAACAGGCACATAGAATTTTTTCTTGACATTGACAAAGGAGAGGTAATTTTGTTATTTGGTGCGGGACAGGGAACTTTTCACAAACAGGGGGGCATATGCTTATCGAATATCTTGCCATTCTTATTTATATTGCCATTGCTGTTAT
>DATHCH010000307.1:0-7842 GCA_035319625.1 Thermodesulfobacteriota bacterium | reverse complement strand
ATGCAAGTGACACTCGCTCAACCTCGTGGATTCTGCGCAGGGGTGGTCCGCGCCATCAAGATTGTGGAGCGTGCCCTCGAGATTTACGGCACAACGGTTCATGTGTTGCATGAGATCGTCCATAATCACCGTGTGGTCGAGGATTTGAAGAACCAGGGCGCCTCCTTTATCGAAATGCTCGACGACGTTCCTGCCGGTGCGGTGACCATCTTCAGCGCCCACGGTGTATCTACCGCTGTCGTTAAAGAGGCGGAAAAGAGAAAGTTGAAGATAATCGACGCCACCTGTCCCTTGGTGACCAAGGTTCATCTCCAGGCCCAGCGGTACAGCCGGTCAGGCTTCGAGGTCATCATCATCGGCCATCCCGGCCATCCGGAGGTAGAGGCCACCCGGGGCTGGGTAGAGGGCCCGGTTTACGTCCTTTCGAGGAGAGAGGAAGTGGAAGGGCTAAAAGTCAGAAATCCGAACCGCCTCGCCTACGTCACTCAAACGACGCTCAGTCTCGACGATACCCGTGAAGTGATCGATGCCCTAAAAAGACACTGGTGCAACATCCAAGGTCCTGAGTTAAGCGATATTTGTTATGCCACTCAAAGCCGGCAGAACGCGGTCCGGCAGCTGGCAAAAGACGTAGATTTATTATTAGTGGTGGGGGCCCGTAACAGCTCAAATTCGAATCGTCTGCGGGAGGTAGGTGAACACAGCGGCTTGCCTGCTTATTTGATCGAGGATGTGGGTGATCTCGACGGCTCCTGGTTCTCGGAAAAGACCAGGGTTGGCATTACCGCAGGAACCTCTGCGCCCGAGGAAATGGTGCAGAAGGTTTTAAAAAGGTTGCATGCTTACGGCGTCAGCGCGGTGAACGAGATGAAGGGCGAGCCTGAAAAAATGATTTTCCGCCTGCCGGATTCTTTATTCCCTCAAAGTTAACTGCTGGAAACGACCATGGGCGTACCTTTCGTTCAGCAATATCGCATTTCGAGCTACTTGATCAGCCAGAAGCTTCACAGGAGACGGCGTTATCCTCTGGTGTTGATGCTGGAGCCCTTGTTTCGCTGCAACCTGAAGTGTGCAGGTTGTGGCAGGGTCGACTATCCAGAGGAGATTCTCAACCGCCGCCTCAGTGTGGATGAATGCCTGTCAGCATCCGATGAATGCGGCGCACCTATCGTGGCCATCGCTGGCGGAGAGCCTCTGATCCATGAAGAGATGCCTCAAATTGTCTCAGGTCTCACCAAGAGGAAAAGGTTTGTCTACCTCTGTACCAATGGCCTATTACTTAAAACTCGCATCCGGGATTATACTCCATCTCCTTACCTTACCCTCTCGATCCATCTGGATGGGGATCGGGAGAGACATGATGCTTTGGCTTGCCGGAAAGGGGTATTCGATGCAGCAGTAGAAGCCGTCAGGCTGGCTTGTGCGAAAGGGTTTCGGGTGACCATTAACTGCACCCTCTATGAGGGCGTCGCCGCACAAGAGGTCTCAGGTTTCTTCGATTTTGTTATGAGTTTGGGAGTGGAAGGCATGATGGTGTCGCCTGCTTACCGATATTCCCAGGCGCCCCAAAAGGATATTTTCCTGATGAGGGCCCGAAGCATCAGCCTCTTCCGCGATATCCTCAAACTCAGCAAAGATCGAAACTGGAAATTTAATCAGTCGATTCTATTCCTCGACTTTCTCGCGGGAAATCAAGCTTACGAGTGCACCCCCTGGGGTAACCCGACGCGGAACATCTTCGGCTGGCAGAAGCCTTGCTATCTGCTGACGAAGGAGGGCTATGCCCCGAGTTTCAAGACCCTTCTGGAGCAGACGAATTGGGACCATTATGGCAACGGTCGCAACCCCAAATGCGCCAATTGCATGCTCCATAGCGGTTTCGAGCCAACCGCCGTCAATGACGCTTTCACACATCCCCTCAAGGCGCTTTGGGTCTATGTGCGCGGGCCCCGGACCAATGGTCCAATGGCCCGAGAACTACCGGATAAAGGCGAAAGGGTGATATGAAACGGGTCTGTCTATTTGTATTTCTTTTCTTAGCAGTCCCTAGGCTCGAGCCGTTGCCTCCGGTCAGCGCTCAGCCTGCAATCGATGTCGTTGAAAACCTACATGAAACGCTCCTCCTCGTTATGAAGGAGGGAAACCAGATTGGCTACCAGGGGAGATATGATCGACTTGCGCCGGTGATCACGGCCGGTTTTGACATGCCCTTTATCGCCAAAATAGTATTGGGTAGATTTTGGGAGATCTTTGGTAGCGAACAAAAGTCAAAATTCGTTGAGACGTTCAGTAGGCTGAGCATTGCCACTTATGCGGCTAACTTCGATACCTATTCCGGGGAACGGTTCAAGCTGATCTCAGAAAAAGAGGTGAGCGGCGGCCGGGTTCTGGTCCAAACCCGACTCATCAAGTCCGACGGGGGACAGGTCGAGTTGGATTACTTGCTACATCGGGTTGGCAGCCAGTGGCGAATCATCAATGTTGTCTCAGACGGCGTCAGCGACCTCGCCTTGAAGCGGGCAGACTACACGACTTTCCTCAAAAGTAACGGGCTCGATTCCCTCCTTATCAAGTTAAACGAAAAGATTGTTCAATATTCTAACTGATTCTGAGACCCTTTCTAAAAAGAAATCCCCAGGAGTGCGTTGTGGCTATTCAGTCCTCTGTCATGCCTGAAGGGATCGGAGATATGATAGAAACGATATTCTGCCCTGAATGCCACTCCTTTCCCAAGGTTATAGAAAATGCCCGCGCCCGTCTGGAGAATCCCTCCACAGCCCGAATTACCAATCTCGCTCACTTTACTGCCAGCGCTGTCGTAACCAATCCCTCCTCCAACGAGCATAAATAAAGAGCCCCATTTTCGTTGGATGGGTTTAAAAAGAATGTTGATATTTCCACCCGAAAAGTAAAAATCCTTTTGAGCGGCGATATTCCAGTAAGAAAAATTTCCTTCCAACTCTAAACCCCAACTCTTGTAAAGATTCCAATCAACACGAGGGAGAAATCCGTAAACCTCAAAATGGGGTTTATCGTGCCAGGCGTCACCTCTCCCCCCGAAGGCGGAAAACCCGTAATTGAATTGGTTCGCCTCTTCACCGTAAGAATGAGAAATCCATAACCCAACCATCATGAAGGCAACGAAAGTGAAGATCAAACACCTTTTACTTGCTGTCTCTTTAGAGACCTCTCCCATGCCGCCCTCCTCCTTGTAACCGCTCAAGAATGGTCTAAAATTACAAAAGACATCAGGTCAAAAGACCCTTCACCCATTATTTTTAATATACCTACCGCTCAATTGCCAATGTCAAGGAAAAAACCAGCACTAGTCTCTCTCCTGCGTGCTATGGTGAAATATTTCGGATGGAGGCGCTTCAGCAAATTTTAGTGGTGACAGGTGCCAAAATTTGTTAAAATACGTCTGGGTCACTTCCAAGTGGATCGTCTCAATTTCCGATTTTGATTTTTTGATTCTTAAGAGGAGAACTTTGGAGATCAGGCCGCAGAAGAGAATCTTCATCGGACTGTTAGTCTTTACCTGTGTCATTCTGTTCATTCTCATCTTTCTCCTCTGGTATGTTCCCATGGTAGGGTTGAAAAACATTCATCCCTTCCTCCCACCTCTCTTCAGCTTCGCCCTCGCCGTTTTGGTCTTCCTCATGATCTTTGGCGGTCTCCTCCTCATCTTCACCATCCTCCGGGGCAACGACATCTTTCTCTCTCATAAGCTAAGAGGTGTTGTGGCGAAAGTCCTTTTTCCGCTCATGATCCTGATGGGAAAGTTCGTCGGGATACCGAAAGAGAAAGTGCAGCAGTCTTTCGTCGAATTGAACAACCACCTCATTCGATCCAACAGACACCGGATCCGGCCCGACAAACTTTTGATCCTTCTTCCTCACTGCATTCAAGATTTCGATTGCCAGATCAAGATCACAGGGAATATCAGAAACTGCAAAGGGTGCGGGAAATGTGAGATTAAAGATTTGATTGAACTCTCTGACCAATATCATTTGAAGATCGCGGTGGCCACCGGCGGGACATTGGCTAGGAGAATCGTTTTGGAGAACAGGCCCGAGGCCATTGTGGCGGTAGCCTGCGAACTTGACCTGACCGCTGGCATTCAAGATACGTATCCGATTCCGGTGATCGGAATCTTGAACGAACGTCCCAACGGTCCCTGTATCAATACCAAAGCCGATCTTGGTAAAGTGAGGCGTGCCATTTTGGACTTCCTTGAAGGTCCTCAACCTTCCGGCTCTTCGGGAAAGTGATGGGCCTACCGGACCTGTTCGACGTGCCTGGCGTGGATGCGCTAAGGATCGCTCCTGATGGATATAGATCGATACCTGCAGGAGAAAAAGGAGATCGTGGATTCCGCTCTGGAGAGGTACCTCCCGAAGAAAGAGGAATTCACGTCGAATCTTCACAAGGCGATCCAGCACAGTCTCTTCGCCGGCGGGAAACGGATTCGTCCCATTTTATCCATCGCTTCCTTTGAAGCCGTGGGAGGAAAAGGGGAGAGAATCCTTCCATTTGCCTGCGGCCTGGAGATGATCCATACCTACTCTCTGATCCACGATGATCTCCCGGCCATCGATAACGACGACTACCGGCGGGGAAAACCCACTTGTCACAAAGTATTTGGAGAGGCAATCGCTATTTTGGCAGGAGACGGCCTCCTCACAGAGGCATTCAGACTGATGACTACCCCCCTTCCAGGAGATTTCCGTTCAAGTGACGGCGGGGTGATCCTGGATCTGGTCAACGAAGTCGCTCAGGCAGCAGGGGTTTTGGGGATGGTAGGCGGGCAGGTAGTGGACGTTGAATCAGAGGGAAAAGGGGTGGATCTCCCTACGGTGCAATATATCCATGCGCGTAAAACAGGAGCGATGATCTTAGCTTCGGTTCGGGTAGGAGCAAAATTGGGGGGCGCAAAAGGAGAAATCCTCAATGCCCTGACCCGCTACGGAGAGAGCGTAGGGTTGGCGTTTCAAATCGTTGACGATATTCTCAATGTCGAGGGAAAGGCGGCATTGATGGGTAAAAAGACGGGAAGCGATCTTTCCAGGGGGAAAGCGACTTACCCTTCTGTGCTGGGTTTGGAGGAGTCGAAGAAGAAGGGCAGAGAACTAGTGAAAATGGCGGTCGATGCTTTAAAGCCATTTGGGCCGGAAGCTGATCCGCTCAGAGAGATCGCTCGTTTTGTTGCCGCGAGAGAATACTGATCGATGGACATGGTATGAAACTCTTTTGATCAAACGATCCGCTATCATTAGACCCTTTTATCTGCCCTGTAAAATCTCCCTTTCCAAAACGACCCAGATCCTGCCCAAAACCGAATTGCCGACGTCCAGGTCATGGCAAGATAGAGAGTAGCGATGAGCGGCAGAACCAAAGCCAACCTTCTCGACTGCCCATAGAACTTAAGGGTTGGCAGATAGCTCAGAATCATTGCTGCTAAGGCACAAGCGGAAATGATCTCTGCAGCGACTACCGGAAAGAACAATCCTGCGATCGGAAGCCAAAATACCAGCAGCATGATCATTGTTGTCACTGCCAGTAAGGTCGCAGAGTAACGCAACTGACAAAAAGCCGTCCTGGCTACCATGTTCCAAATATCCGCCAAATCTTCATAAGATCGCAGACTATGAGCTGAATGGGTCAAACCAATCCAGGTTCTGTAACCGAGGGCCTTGACTCGCTTCGCCAAGGCGCAATCATCGATCAACTCGTTGCGGATAGCCTTGAACCCACCGATTTCCTCGATCAGCCGAGTCTCCAATAAAATACACCCGCCGGCAGCCGCCGCCACACGAGTGGAACCGGAATTGGACAGTCGAAAAGGATAAAGCATCTTAAAAAAGTAAACGAAGGCTGGCATGAACAACCGTTCCCAGAGGTTGACCATGCGCATATCGGCCATTACGGAAACAAGCTGAAGATGGCTCTCTTTCAATTTCTGACGCAGCGCGTGGATGATGCCCGGCCGCAGTTCAATATCAGCGTCGAGCAAAAGGGTCAGGGGGGTGCTCACATGGCGAAATCCCTGTTCAAGTGCCCAAAGCTTTCCGCTCCAGCCCCCCGGCAAGGGTTCGCCGGAGATGACCCGCAGCTTCCGTATGCCCGAGGTCTCCGCAACAGTGAAAGTTCCGTCCGTGGACCGGTCATCCACAACGACAATCTTGAGATCATGTCCCTGGTTCTTCAAGCTACCCAGAGCCGTTCCGATCACTTTGGCCTCATTTCGCGCCGGGATGAGCACGGTGGTGTCAATCAAATCAAGGTCAGGACAAGCCGAGGTGGAATCCATAACCGCACGAGTATCCCACGGACGCCATGGAAGAAAAAGGATGACAAACCAGATGAACGCGCCAATCGCTGCAAGATAAATCCAGTACATAGGGTATGTCTGGCAAAAAAGAAGCCCCTTTGCTGATTGGGGCCAAATTCAAAAATGCTCGATCTTGTGGTGCTTAGAGCCGGAGTTGGGCCGACTCAATGCGGACCGCCGATGGATTTAGATCAATACCCCAAGGATCAGGCAACTTCCCGCCATTTTTCGAAACTTATAAATCAAGGACTTGGAGAAGTCAAGTTGGAACAGCTTGGTTTCGGTCTCCGAAACACTTTGAGGGATCCCTCCAGGTCGGGGGCTAAAACTCGGGGTGGGCGAGCTATTAATTCAAATTGACTTGGGCCTGTTTTGGCAATAAAATGACTCGGTCTGTCGATTCCTATTCACAATTGAATCCTGCAAAAGCGGCAAAAGGGAGAAGAGATGGAAAAATACATTCAATTAGCAAAGGAACTCCGTATGATCAATGCGAAGATAATCTCACCGAAGCAGATTTTTTTTGACATTCGGGCAATCCTGAAATGTCGATGGGGCTGTGAAGATTTCCTTGCTGGAAATATTAGATGCGACCGTAGAGGGACGACTTATCAGGAAAGAACTGAGATGCTAAAAAGATATAGCTATATTATGCTTGTCCATTCGCACGATGCGAGGGCACTCAGTGCGGCAGTTCTTCAGATCGAAAGAGCCGCCTTCCTGGATGGTTACTACTTTGCCTTTGCCATTCGCACATGTAATTTATGCGAGAGGTGTGCCGCTAAACAAGGCAATCCCTGCCCTACCCCGGATAAGGTAAGACCTTGCGATTCAATCTTTGGTATCAATGTATATAAGACGGTCAGGAATTTAGGACTGCCGTGTGAGGTTCTCAAAACGAGAGACGATGTTCAAAATCGTTACGGTTTCGTGCTGCTCGATGAAGGAGGGCTTCAAATTTTGCATAAAAATAGAAGAGTTACTGATAGTTGCATGTATACATAGTTTCCTTACCTTCTCTCCCAAGTATCACTCCATATCACAGAAAATCACGCTTTTCACCTACGAAGTCCCATCAAAAGTCCCATCAGTTTTTACAACCATAAAATGGCCCCTTACCGGATGTTTGATAGCAGCAGATCGAGGTGGGGAGAGCAAGGAGTTGATCCACGATGACCACGTTCAAGGTTGAGGATAGTTTTGAGAAGGCCGTGAAGAAGTTTGGGAGATCTACTGAACGGGAGGGATTGTTCAAGGAACGCAGGAGAGGGGAGAGCTTCATAAAGCCCTCCACCATCAGGAGAAGGAAAAGGTGTGAATCCGAAGGAAGGAATAAGTCGCACAATGGAAGACGTTGAGGCAATCCAAGGTGAAAGGTGGTGGTGAATATTCAACCCTCTAACTGAAAGGAGATGAGAAAAGATGACTTGGTTACAAAAATCAAGTGGTGAAAAGGTCAAGACCGTAGGCTTGCAGGTTGAGTTTGCTGATAGTGGTGATATTCACCATTA
>DATHCH010000306.1:0-6532 GCA_035319625.1 Thermodesulfobacteriota bacterium | reverse complement strand
TGCATGAAGGTGCAATGGGTGTTCGGCATCAAATTTAAATTTGCCCGCTAAATGAAGCATCTTTGCTAATAAGGTCTCATAAAAATCGTATATTTGTTGAAATCTGCTCATATTCTTAGGGCATAACATTGTCTTTTCTGCCGCTATTTTTAGTGAAATTTATGGAAATTTGGTGGTAATGTCAAGGAAATACTTGGGGGTGGGTCAGTAGGGAAGGGTGTCTTTACATGAGACATTGAAAACCTATTAAAAACTTATCAACCAATACCGTACCTCCCATGCAGAATCTCTTTTTCCTTGATGGCAAAATCAAAAAATTCTCTCAATGTCTGTGACTCGTATTTGTGCCTTAGAAAAGGGTCTTTATCGACCAGCAGTTTTCTTGTCTGCAAGCTCCTGCCTGCCAAGCTGACCGGTGCGGAATTTAGAACCACTAAGTCAACCTCATCGGTACAGAGGGTTTCCGAAATTTTGCCGAACAACGAGAGATAGTCTAATTTCTTTAGATCCTTTACGTATATCGCCAAATCCACATCGCTCAAAGGTTTCCTTTGGTTTCTCGCAAGACCTCCAAAAAGATAAGCGAAGACAATATTGGGGTCTTCCATGAGGAGGTCGGTTAAGAGACCAATTCTTGAATGAATGTCCTCGGGAATCTTCTTAAAGCGAATCATTTTTAAAATATACCACAAAAGGGCGTAAAATCCAATCAGAATTGCTCAAAAATTACCTGTTGTCATATCAACTCAAGTAATGTATATTCTTACTCATTTATGGCTTGAGGAAATCCGTTGGTAGGCATAGTCATGCGCGTGGCCATGTATTATGACAACCGGGATGTAAGGCTGGAAGAAATGCCGACCCCTCGAATCGGGGCGGGTGAATTATTGGTCAAGGTCGTTGCAAGCGGTATCTGTGGCAGCGATGTCATGGAATGGTATCGGATTAAGAAGGCTCCACGGGTTCTCGGCCACGAAATCGCAGGAGAGATTGTTGAGGTTGGTAAAGAGGTAAAAAATTATAAAGTAGGTGATCGGGTCTTCGTCTCCCACCATGTCCCCTGTAATACCTGTAAATACTGTCTGAACGGTTTTCATACCCTCTGCGACACTTTGCGAACCACTAATTTCGATCCGGGAGGTTTCGCTGAATATCTCCGCGTGCCCAGGATCAATGTGGATCGCGGGGTATTTGTGTTACCAGACGAAATTTCCTTTGAAGACGGTGTGTTTATCGAGCCATTGGCCTGTGTCTTAAGGGGGCAGAGATTGGCAAGACTTAGACCTGGGCAGACTGTTTTTGTTATCGGAAGTGGAGTTTCTGGAGTTCTTCACATTGCACTGGCTCGTGCTTCAGGGGCAGGGAAGATCATAGCATCGGATATCAGTGAATACCGTCTCAGGGCAGCAAGACAATTTGGTGTAGACGAGGCGATTCTTGCAAAAGAAGTGAGCCCTGCGAAGATTCGAAAAATCAACCAGGGACGGCTGGCGGATCTAGTGATCGTGTGTGCAGGGACAATTTCTGCCTATATTCAAGCTTTGCAATCTGTTGACCGGGGAGGAACGGTCTTATGCTTTGCTCCTTTGGAGCCTGACCTCAATTTTGTTTTTCCTTTTTTCGAGTTTTGGAATGACGGCATCACCCTCTTGTCCACTTATGGAGGCAGTCCTCTTGATATTATAACCGCCATCGAATTGATAAGGGCTCAGCGGCTTCCCCTTCGCGAGATGATCACCCATCGGCTTCCCCTCAAGGAGACGGGTCTCGGATTTCAATTGGTGGCTGAAGCAAAAGAGTCCATAAAAGTAATCATCGAACCACAAAGGTAATTAGATAAACGAAGGTTGAGATTGAGGTTAAGGTTAAGGTTAAGAATTCTGACCTAAGATCTTAAGAATCGAATCACGATTGGGTTCTAATCTCTATCCTGGCTAATTTGGCCTCCCGTTTTTCTAAAAATTCTATCTCATCTCTCAAAAGTCACCCCACCCTTTATCCCCTTGCCACTTTGTCCATTGCAAAGAACGGGGCGTGGTTAGAGGTGAATACAGGTGGGTCTCTTCTCAGAATCGGCGCAATGGCAGGATGTCTCCTGAATTCCTTGTCCAGGAATTGCCTGATCAATGACCTGCTCCATGCTTTCGGATGATCGAAACTCGTATAAAGGGAAAGGTCACCTTCATAAAAGGTTTTTGTCTCCATCTGCTCGACTTCCGGTCCGTAGATCGGCATATTGAAAATCGCAAGATTCAAGAACCCGATGTAGTCCTGGTGTTTAACAACAAACTCAAGAGTTTTCCGTGCCTCTGCCAATCCTTCTGGAGGAGTTCCAAAAAGAAGATAGACATAGGTGGAAATCCCTGCCTTTCTCAGATTTTTTAAAGCTAACGAAGCCTCCTCAAGATTGATTCCTTTTTCCATGGAGTCGAGCACAGTCTGGTCTCCTGATTCTAGACCAAGTTTCAACATCACGCATCCTGACTGCTTCAAGGCGAGACAGAAATCTGGATCGATCAAATGGCGGGTAATCCTCGCAAAGCCGTACCACGGTGCACCGGGAGGACGTTCGGAGATTGCCTTCATCAGTGACGGGCTGATGGCGTTGTCCAACAAATGGATGAGAACTGGCTTATGTTTATCGACAAGGTGGAGAAGATCATCGATCACCTTGTCCGCAGGAATGGCATCGTAAGGATTTCCCTCTGCCCTCTCCGGACAAAATGAACATCTATTCCAGTAACATCCGCTGGAAGTGCTGTAGGGGAGAATCGGCCCGGGGGCAAAGTAGTTTTTAATAGGGAAAGATTCGTAGTTTGGCGTGGAATGATTATCTTCAGAGGGGGTTACTCCCATAAGCGAAAGCAAAGCGGCTTCTCCCGGTCCGGCCACAAGATGATCGACCAAGCTTCCGAAGGGATTTTTCCAACGTGGGTTTCTCATCCATGAAGTCACAAGCCCCCCGCCCAAAACCAATTTTACTCCGGGGTGCTCTTGCCTCAGAAAACCGATCATTGCAAACGTACACAGGGCTTGGGTTAAATAATTGAGCGAAAATCCGATGATTGAAGGTTGCTCACTCTTCAAATAATCAGCGAGCCACTTCTTGAAGTAGGGATAGAAGGGATTGTTTTCGGGACCTTCTGCGGTTCTCATAAGATCTGCGCTTCTTGCTGGAGAGAGATCTTCATCTTGATAATTCGCCAGACCGAGGTGCACGCGGCTGGACTGTGTCCCCATGTCGAGAAGCCGGCTCAAATCCTTAATCGCGCGGCGATAACGGCCGTCATCCTGGTAAGCGTCCCAACGGTTCAACGAGGCGAGGTGTCTGGGAAGATGGCGGGCTGCCCGGCGAGTCCAGGTATCCGATGGCGTAGATGGAGTCTTCAGGAGGCTGAGGAGACCTTCTAAATTCGCATCCAAAACCCTGTATCTTACTGCGTGGTAATTCAGAGCACCGCAGAGGTTTGCTATACCCGCTGGAGGTTCACACGGCTTAGCAACAGGGGGATGGATGAGAATCATGGGCTGGTGACTTCCCCGCTTAACTTCCCCTCCTCCCCCCTTAGTCTTAAGGGGGAATAGTGGGGGGTTACAAGAGAAGACGAGAGATTATTCGACGATCGGACCGAAACAGAGGGTATCCTCTTGACACACCTGCGAACCAGGTAACCCCGCCTAACCTCCCCTTAGATAAGGGGAGGAAAGAAATCGACCCCTGCAAGACCGTCTTTAAATAATTCCGGCGTAGTTTAATTAGACCCACTAAGACATTTCAAGCTTAAAATGGATATTTCCCTGCTTTGATCACCGCGTCGGCAATCTCCCTTCTTAGCATCACTGTGTTGACGGGAGTATAGCGGGCCAGCTTCTCGAGGACAGACAATTGGGTCCTGAGTGCATCCGGATCGGCAATGGCAGAGAATGCCCGCTTTGCGAAACTCGTTATCCGGCCAAAGGAATCATTGACAAAAACCTTCACCATGGCCTTCTGAATCTGGGATTTCTCGTCTCCAAATCTTTCCATTGTCTTCAACGCCCGCAGCAGGCCGCTTTCCATGGCGAAGACCTCAATCGCCATATCGCTGATCAGACCTACGATCTCCTGTTCCTCCGCCAACTTCATCCCATACTTCTGAACCGCAGCCCCTGTAACCATGAGGGTCATCTTCCTTGACATGTCCACCATCTCTTTCTGCATGCTCAACTTCTCGTCATCCGTTTGCACTCTCGGCTGGAGGGTGGGGAGCTCGTTCGTAACCTTCTGCGCCGCATCGAACACGGGGAGGCGATTCTTCATGGCCCTCTTTATAAGCATATCCATAATGAGGAGACGATTAATCTCGTTTGTCCCTTCCACAATTCGGCTGATTCGCGAATCTCGATAACCCCGCTCAGCAGGATACTCGTGGACATATCCGTACCCTCCGTAGATCTGAACGGCTTCGTCGGCAACATAACCAGCCATCTCCGAACAAAAGATCTTATTGATCGAGTCTTCAATGTTATATTCCTCGACCCCCCTCGCCGTCTGAATCCCAACATCTTCAGCATGGCGGTCGATATATCGGAGAATCAGATCGGTTAGGCCTGCGGTGCGGTAAATCATGCTCTCCATGATAAACGTTCGAATCGCCATTTCCCCAATCTTCTGTTTGATCAGGCCGAACTCGGCAATCGGCCGGCCAAATTGAACTCTCTGTTTCGCATAAGTGACCGCTTCCTGCACGGCCTTTTTCGATCCGCCCAGACAACCCGCACCCAAGGTGAAACGGGCGATATTCAGGACGTTTAAAGCCACGATATGGCCTCTGCCAATTTCGCCGAGCAGATTCTCCACCGGAACCTTCACGTTGGTGAAGATTACACTTCGGGTCGAGGAGCCTTTCATCCCCATCTTATTCTCTTCCTCGTCTAACGAAACCCCTTCGAACGCTTTCTCCACAATGAAAGCGGTAAATTTTTCTCCATTTACCTTGGCGTAGGTGACGAACGTATCGGCAATACCTGCATTGGTGATGAACTGCTTCTGGCCATTTAGAATGTAATATTTTCCATCGGAGCTGAGGGTAGCCGTCGTCTTTGCGTTTAAGGCATCGGAGCCTGCTTGAGGTTCTGTCAGGGCATAGGCGCCAATGAACTCTCCAGTGGCCAACTTGGGTAGATAATGGATCTTCTGGTCTTGGTTTCCAAAGAAGACGATGGGAAGAGTACCAGGGCCCGTATGCACGGAGTAGGCCGCCATGAAGGATCCTCCTCCTCGAGACAGGTTTTCCATCAACAGGATGACACTGGCCTTGTCCAAATCTTGCCCTCCGAACTCCTCGGCAATATCTCCGGATAAGAACCCCAATTCTCCTGCCTTCCTGAGTAGGCCTGGAACGAGACCCTCCTTCTTCTCTTCAATATCGTCGGCTACGGGTAGAACTTCACCTGCCACAAATTCCGAAGCCGCCTTTGCAATCAGCCGGTGCTCTTCAGTAAAATCCTCGGGTGTAAAGATTTCCTGGGGTGAAATCGATTTGATCAAAAATTCGCCGCCATTAATATACTTCGGTTGTTGCATGACATCCTCCAACAATTTGAGGCGGAAGGCGCCCGTGATTTTCAGCTCCTAATGGCCTGGCCGTCATTCTCCTCAACCTTATCTCAGCTGCTTCAATGGTCAATTTTTTTACCGCTCAAGGTCTGACCCTAATTCTCTTTTTCTAATCTGTTTTCTTGCTTCGGCGCACCCAAGATAGGAATTTCCTTAGTCTACATAAACCACCTACAAGAGCACCAACAAGGTAAGAGTCAAAATAAAAAAGAGCATAAGATTTCCCTCTGGGCAGAACGAGTAATGGCAACAAGACCAAAGAACATGCGGTGACGATCAATATCACAAGGTTCGAAAGTAAATCGATAGTATTGGAAATTAATCCGCTTTCCAGTTTTTTGATATTAAGTATTAATCTGTTTTTTAAATTGCCTGCGCGTTCGAAAATAAACAAGAAAAGCCATCCATAAAGAACCCCGCAAAGGAACGAAATCCATAGATATGGATCAGTAATCAGCATAACTTACCTCCTAAATTTCCGAGCGACGAGAATATTTTGGGGACCCCTCTCCTATTCGCTATCGGTAGCAACATAGATAAAAATTATTTCGGCGCTTCGCGGAATTGAGCGGACGATTTCAATCTTTTTCCCCCTCTTTGGCAAAGAGGGGTTAGGGGAGATTTTATATCTTCAGCGCCTGTCACATTCTTTCTCAGATGCCCCGCTAATGATTTCAGCTGATTATCCTTCCTTTATTCCAAGACCCTCATTCGCTGCTCTGGACTTTGGGTCGAAGTGATGAATCGAAGGCGATAGTAATTCTCTTCGATTCTTCCGATGTAGGTCCCTGGGGAATCGCCAATGGATGGTCCTGTGACCTCGTATGCGTCCCTGCGGCCGGCGGATATGAGGATTCTCCCGCCTGATTCCACAATAGCGAAGCCCTCTTGGCCACCGGATAGTTCGCCTGCGAATACACGGTCCTTATACCG
>DATHCH010000305.1:0-5559 GCA_035319625.1 Thermodesulfobacteriota bacterium | reverse complement strand
TTCGATTATTAAAGAACATTTCCCGATTTTGAGTCAAACGGTGTCTCTGGTAAGCACTCCGCAACTCCAGAATATGGGCACGGTGGGTGGGAATCTATGCCTGGACACACGATGTTATTATTACAATCAGTCCGCTTTTTTAAAGAAGAGATGGGAGCCATGCTTTAAAATTGGAGGGAAGACCTGTCATGTCGTAAGAGGAGGAGATTCCTGCTATGCGGTTTACTCTGGAGATATCGCCCCTACGTTGATCGCATTAGGCGCCAAAGTGAAAGTGATGGGAGGCCACCCTCCGAAAGAAATAGGGTTAGAAAGGTTCTTCTCTGGATCGGGAATCAAGCCAAATATCTTAAAATTTAACGAGCTGCTGTCCGAGATTTTAATTCCCACACCGCCGCAACACTCAGGATGGTCTTACCAGAAACTTAGACTTCGGGACACAATTGATTTCCCCTTGTTAGGGGTATCTGTCTTTTTGCATTTAGAAGAAAAGGCCGGGAGATGTCAAGATGTTCGGGTTGTTCTGGGGGCTGTTGGACCTTCGCCTCTTATCGTTGAAGAAGCCGCTCAAGTGATGTGCGGGAAAGAGCTTACTCAAAAATTGATAGAGGAAGTATCCCAGATAGCATGGGAAGCAGCCCACCCGGTGGCCAATACCGCATCTTCACCCAGGTACCGCAGGGAAATGGTTTGGGTGTTTACAAAAAATGCAATCCAGGAAGCGCTAAATAGAATTAAGAAAGCGGATGCATAGAATCGTCTGGATTCGGATAGAATTTAATTTCTTATTTGACAATTTAGAATAGATTTAATATTACATAGGAGGGACAAATCCGCCTTCCATTTAGCATGAACCGGCGAAAATACGGAAGAAAAACAGAAACAAGAATTGTTTGGCCGAAAACGATAAGAAAACATCAGGTAGGCAGGCAATTTCACGAACGGAGGAGTGAGCCGTAGGAAAAATAATGCGGATTAATCTGTCAGAGTTGAAAGTGAGTGTTGAAGACATGTCTTAAGGAATACCGGGGATTGGGGACGGAGGGGCTTTCCTGTGGGCAGAGCTAGGCCAGTGCTGTTTTTTTCTGGACGGGAGTCATTGCTTATAAGTCTGTTCATTGGATTCAAGCGACTTTCATGCCCAGAGTCATGCGCGAAACATACTCCTGCTACGATTTGTTGGAACATAGTGCAGGTAGCGGGCCGGATCGTTAGTCATGCCGGCAAGACAGTTCCGGAGCTAATGATCGACCTGGAAAAGTTGGGATTGCTTAAAGGGAACAGACGGAAATCCTTTGAACTGAGGTTATGTCCGGATGGGTGAAAGCAGAGAGAAATACAGAGGAAAGCCAAACAGGATTGAATTATGTTGAAAGAACTAACACAGAGAACTTCATTTTATGATGTGTGGAGCAAATTTATTTCAAAAGGAGATGTTAATTGTGTACCGATACACGTCAGGCGATCCTGGGAACGTTGCCGAGAAGCCAATGTAGATCCCCAAAAAGAGGCAAACATTATGCGGATAGACCAAAATTCTATTCGCAAACGAATCGATGAGCATTCTGATCTACATCAACTCCTCCAGGCGCATTATAAGAATGTCGAGAAATACTTTTCCTTCCTGCCTCTTTGCATCTTTTTTTCCGACAGAGACGGATACATCCTATCCATTATAGGCCATGATAGAGTATTAGGTCTGATAAGACAGGGCCAGCAAACGGAAATAATCGGCAGCTCCATCAAAGAAAGGATTATAGGCACCACTGCCCCTGGCATATGCCTTGAAGAAAAGCGGTTTGCCACAGTGAATGCCGAAGAACATTACATTCGGAGAATTCATTGGGCCAGTTGTATCGCAACGCCCATATTTGACTGGGAACAGAATCTTTTGGGCTGCCTGGATTTCACCGTCACCGTGAAGGATGCAGAAAAACTGAAGCACCTCATACCCGTTTTGTTAACCACCGCCAATTCAATCCAGTTCGAGCTCTCTTTAAAAAAGAAGTTAGAACAGCTTGATCTCTTTCATTGCTATTATCGTTCTACCTTTGACTATTCGCGTAGCACCCTAATACTAGTAGATAGGAGAGGCCGGATCATCGATCTCAACAGAAACGCTCAAGAGGCTTTTAATGTAAATTCTGAGTGCATAAAGAATAAAGACGTTCGAAGCATTCTGGGCGATAAGTCCGATAGTGAATTTCTTTTCAAAAAGTTTGGTGGAAGTAAATCTCTTAAATACAGGACGTCAGGATTGTATTCCACAGAGTCAATACCTATTTTTGATCGATCTGGGAATGAGGTTGCCTTTTTGCTTAAGCTGGAGAAAGAAAAGGCTCCCAAGACGATCCCTGGACGGGTACCACATACAGCTCGACACACCTTCGGAGGCATCATTGGAACAAGTCCTAAGACGTTGAACATCGTTGAAAAAGCTAAGAAGGCTGCCAAGGGGGGATCAAATATCCTGCTTGAGGGGGAAACCGGTACGGGAAAAGAGCTGTTTGCCCACGCGATTCATGATGAAAGCTCGTATTGCGGTGGGCCTTTTGTTGCCCTTAACTGTGCCGCCATCCCTTCCGAGTTGATTGAAAGCGAGCTATTCGGCTATGAAAGGGGGGCTTTTACAGGTGCACTCCATGATGGCAATACTGGCAAGTTTGAATTAGCCAACGGTGGAACGATCTTTCTGGATGAAATTCATGCAATGGATTTATCGGCACAAACGAAGATCTTAAGGGTGATTGAAGATCGGCAGGTCACAAGAATTGGCGGAAAATATGCAATTCCTCTGAATATCCGTATTATTGTTGCAAGCTCAACAAATCTCGAAGAGAAAATCGAGAGAGGCCTTTTTATCCCGGGACTCTTTTATAGGCTAAATGTTGTTAGACTCAGTATTCCCAGTCTTCGGGAAAGAAGGGAAGATATTCCGTCTCTGGTCGATTACTTTATTAGTGAGATGAACCTAAAATTCAACCGCTCAATACGGGGAGTGGAGCCTGAAGTGTTAGAGGTTATGTTTCAATATTCTTGGCCAGGAAATGTGCGTGAGTTGAGAAATTGCATAGAGAGTGCTTTCAATTTCTGCGTAGGGGAAGTTGTCAGTTTGAATGATTTGGAAGACATAGTGCCCTTCGAATCGAAAAAAAAGCCCATTGCGGGAAGAACGATGAGTGATATAACCAAGGATCTGATGATGGAGTCGCTTAGTCGGTTTGGCAATGTGGGGGAAGCGGCCAATTCATTGGGTATTCCCAAGAGTACTTTTTATAGAAAGATGAAGAAGTTCGAATAACCGCTCTCAAATGATTAAGATGCGGATCTTATTTAATTTTTTAAGATCGATCAGTTCCTGTCTTACGTCTCACATCCTTAGTAATTAATTATAGAGGCCTGAATTTTATCAAAATGAAAAAGGGTATTCTCAATTTGGTAAAATATAGGGTAGACTTTCATAAAGAAACTCAATCAAATTTTAAGTTTTAATTAATATCAGATAGTTGGACCAAGGAATAAGAACTACTTTTTTTGGCACTTATCTTGCTATAGACAAAACGAAAAAGGAAAGAAGGTCTTTAAACTGGCAACAAGTGGCGGACTACATTCTAGGGAATCAGCCTGCCTGATTTTGTTATAGTCTTTATAAAATATATCCTAAGAAGATGAAATTTTCAGTTAAAGGAGGAAACTATTATGAAGACATGGAAGATGTTTGTCGGAGGGCAATGGGTTGACTCTGTATCCAAGGCAACGTTTGATGATTTGAACCCTTATACAGGAGGAGTCTATTCGCGTGTGCCGAAAGGAGATGCGCGGGATGCAGACCATGTCATGGCTGCCGCCTATGCTGCACGAAAATTGTGGAGAGCGACAATGCCGCGGGACCGCGCACAGATTCTTTATAAGGCTGCTCAGCTTCTCGAGGGGAATAGAAAGGAATTTGCCGATGTCCTGACTGCCGAAGGAGGCGGCACGTTTGGCAAGGTAATGTTCGAGATCTCACAAACAGTAGATCTGCTTCAGACAGCAGGAGCAGACTGCACCCGCCTTCTTGGCGAGACATTCCATACTGACCCCACCAAACTGTCTATGACCATCTTCAGGCCAAGGGGTACGATCGTGGCTATCTCACCATGGAATTTTCCACTTATCCTCTCAATGTATAAGGTAGCCTACTCTCTGGCGACAGGTAATACTGTCGTGCTGAAGCCGGCGAGCGATACTCCGGTAATTGGCTTAAAGATTGGGGAACTGTTCGAACAGGCTGGGCTTCCCGCAGGGACTCTTAACGTCGTAACGGGACCGGGGAGCGTGCTCGGCGATGCCCTCATCGGCGATGACCGCTGCTCCTTTGTCGCGTTAACAGGTGAAACCAGTACCGGTCGTCATGTTGCGCAGACGGCCGCTGCAAAACTGAAGGAATACACACTCGAGTTGGGCGGGAAAAACCCTCTCATTATCCTCGCCGATGCGGATATGGATTATGCGGTCTCAGCCGCTGCTTTTGGCGCTTTCCTGCATCAAGGACAAATCTGTATGTCCGTTGGTCGTATCATCGTGGAAGAGCCGATCGCAGAGAAATTCGCCAAGAAACTGGCGGAAAAAGCCGCCTCCCTGCCTGTGGGAGACCCGAGTCTACCAACTACGGTGATTGGCCCCCTCATCAATGACGACCAGGTACAGAAGGTCAACGCTCAGGTTAAAGAGGCTGTCGCCCAGGGAGCGAAACTCCTAACCGGAGGTACTTACGAGGGGAGGATCTACCGGCCGACCGTACTCATTAACGTCACACATGATATGCAGGCTTTTCGAGAGGAGACTTTCGGCCCTGTTGTCTCTGTTATCCCCGTCAAGGACGAAAAAGAGGCGCTTGAAGTTGCAAATGACACAGTCTACGGGCTCTCCGCAGGTGTCATCACCAAAGATGTGCAGAAGGCCATCTTCCTTGCTGAGGGTCTCGAGGCGGGCATGGTCCATGTGAACGACTCATCCATCGACGCTGAAGCCTGTGTTCCTTTCGGAGGCTGCAAATGGAGCGGCCAGGGAAGGGAAGGTGGTCGCTATTCTATGGAGGAGCTAAGTGAATTGAAGTGGGTTACCTTGCAGAAGAGCCTGAAACCGTTTCCCTTCTAAGAGATTAACTATGGTCGATACTAAATTACTGTGTGAGGCTCGCATTCCTCGCGGACAGGGGGTTCAAAATGAAAATCAAAGCGGCTGTGGTGAAGGAGAAATCAGGTCCTTTTCGGATCGAAGAGGTGGAGCTTGATGAGCCAAGAGAGGATGAAGTTTTAGTCCGTATTTTAAGTACTGGAATTTGCCACACGGATCTGGCTGCCCGGGACGGATATTTAGCGATCCCGCCGCCGCCGAGTGTTTTCGGGCACGAAGGGGCGGGCGTGGTTGAAAAGATGGGGAAAGGGGTGACCAAGGTAAAGCCGGGTGACCATGTGGTATTGGGTTGGGATTACTGCGGGGCATGCACGGCATGTAAAGCTGGCAAGTATCTCTCTTGTCTGAATTTCTTCCAGCACAATTTCCACGGTGCTCGTC
>DATHCH010000304.1:0-3931 GCA_035319625.1 Thermodesulfobacteriota bacterium | reverse complement strand
AAAACAGGGTCTGATGCTGACCCCTGAAACGAGGGTAGCAAGAGAAAAGGAGTTACAGGCTAAAGTTCGAGATTTTCAGAGATGGGGGGAGGACCATCAGAATGAGTTCAATCAGAAACGGATTGAGCAGGAGAGGAACATTTCCATCGGCCTTATAAAGGTAGTTCAAGAGATTGGGGTAAAGGAGGGATACACCCTCATCCTGCAGAAGAGCGAAAACATTGTGCTCTTTGCTTCCAAGGCTACTGACATTACAGATCAGGTCATTAAGGCCTATGATGTCCAGAAGCAATAGGACTGATAAAGGTTGTAAGGATAAAAAGGGATGGATATTATGGTTAGGAAAATTATGATTCCAGTGTTAGAATTGACAAAGAGAAAGAAAGGAGATGAAAAGAGATGGAAAGAAAGAGGATCGTTTGTCTATTTCTTTTTCCTGTTCTTATTCTCGTTTTTTCTTCATGCCACCCTCGCCATGTTTCAGATATTAAACCTAACATGACAAAAGAAGAAGTGGTCTCTTTGTGGGGGAGGACAGATCTTATCAGTTTTAGGACTGTTAATGGGAAAGCTGTTGAAACCTGGGAATATCACTTTTCAAACACCAATTCTATTTGTCTTGTCACTTTCTCTCAGGACAGAGTAGTAGCTACCCAATGTCGGCATCAACGAATTGGATATTATCGCCCATACCCATACTACCCGTATCATTACCCGTATCCATACGCATACCCATATTACTAAGGATGCTGCAGAATGTCTTTTGAATTCTTTTGAAAATAGATTGGCACCGGAGTTGCCTCTTAAGAAATGGATAGATGTGATGTCTCGCTTCAGATGGAATATAAAAGCTTAAATTTTTGGAAGCGTAAAGAGTCATGAACAAAAAGCCCAAATAATACGTCAAAAGAAGAAAAAAGGAGGGGTGAAGATGAAGAAGTTAATTGCAGCAACTGCAATAGTTTTTTTGTTTTCGATACCGGTTATCTCTTACGGGCAGCCAGAGCAAAATATACAGAAGGCTCTGCCCGCATCGCAGGTCCTCATTCGTGAAGGTAACTTTGCTATCAAACTGGTGGAGGTCCTTAAATTAGGCACGGCGAAGAACGAGGCGGAAGCGGAGAACATGTTGGCCTCGGCCGGTATCGCACCCAAAAACGGATGGATCGCTGATTATCCCTTGACGCCCGATATTGTCGGAGAGGTGCGAAATGCTATCGGTGTGGCACTGGATTCCGGCAAATTAGCGATCAACAAAGACGAGGCGTTGATGGCGGTTCAAGTTCTTATTGATAATCAGTGGAGGCTGGCGGTTGCGTCTGATAAAGAACAAGCCAGACAATACGGTGAGTACCCACCTGCTGTTTATGAGGGATATGAACCATATTACTACCCTGAACTATATTATTACCCCTATTACTACCCATATCCATACTACTATGGTGATTATTACTACCCTTACCCCTATCCTTATCTCGGCGGTGGTTTTGTAATCAGAGGATTCCGAGGTGGTGGCAGGGGCGGAAGACGTTGAAGATCTTGATAGTAAGAGATCCACTTTGGGGAGAATTTGAACCAAGAGTTCATATCAAACAAGGTTCGACGGCGGGATCAGAAATGACCCTACCTTATAAAAAAGTGCAGGAATTGAAAAGAGGGAGACATAATAGGAAGGAGGTTTGTGATTATGAAATCCTTAGTTGTGATGGATCATACCTCATAAGGGTTCGATTTCCCAAAGAGGTATGTAGCCTCTTCCCGTTGTAAAACAGAAAATACCTTGTCTGTTTGACAAAGAATGGCTGCCCGTCCAACAACGTTTCGCATGCCCAAGGGACGTGGTTAAGTTTGTTAAATAAGTACGGGTTAAAAAGGTCTCTAGACTTCACAGAATAATTTAAAATATTTAACTGCATTCCTAAGGTCTTTTAACCTCCTTAGACCTCCATTGGGGATTGCCTCTGACCAAACTCCCGCCCAAAAAGTACTCCGTGAAATCCTCAACCTTGAAGCGACCTCGTTTATACAATCTTTCATCCCTCTATACGTAACATATCCTGTTTTCTCTTAGGATATTAGTTAGTTACACCCTATTATCCATTGCCCTTGTTTTGTCCGATTCAAATTCATTCTCTATTCTTGGCTGAGTCCTCCGCAATAATAGTTCAATGGCCTTATAGTAATCTCTCTGTACCTTGAGGTTCGCCACTCTGGAGTAACATTGTGTTGTAGTAATCCTACTATGGCCCAAGAGATCCTCAATCGCAACGAGATCAGCATCTACATTAAGGAGATCGAAGTAGTTATCCATTTCCAATTCTCTTGAATACATACCTTCACTTTTGCGTCTCAAAACCCATTCATCCCTTCTTAACGGGTTTCAAGTCCATCATCGAATCATATATTCCCACCCAAGGTGTTAGAGGTTGATAATGAAAGGTCTTATGCTGATGCGAGTGTACTAAATCAGGAACACGGTGTCAATGAGAGTCGAGAGAATCGAGAGGGCCGTTACCTCCACAATTTATCCTAACATTGGGTCTCTGACCGGGGAGACTATGGAATCGAGGTTTCGTAATCCATTTTCACCCATTTTCACCCTCATATATCTCTCCAAAATGCGTTTGTTAACCTTATAGGAGGGCTTTTTAAACGTCTTTTTCCGCTGGGCCATAAAGAATTATTTGTCCTTTGATGCGAAGGGCCTTAAAACACAAAATTTACGTATTTGGGGATTTGGGGCTTTTGCTTTTTTACGGATTCTATCGTATACTCCCAGCTAAAGCTTGGCTTATGCATTATTTCGCATGTCGAAATTGGCCTCATTCCACTAAAACCAACCCAATGACATTTTTTCCCTCATCACGTGTCCGCACAACTCCAATAGGAAACCCATTGTCCCTGGCGGTCTTGAAGACATCAATGCCGCCTGCCTTCATCGTGGGTCTCGCCTCAAGTTGATTTCATCGAAACATCTTGCCCCTATCTCACTTCTATCTGAAAAAATCCTAAAAAATCCTTGACTTTTTTCTGCGAAATCTCTAACTTATTTTTCAATCGTTTCTTAATAAAAAAAAGGGATCAGTTAGAGGAGGGTTATAACTGATCCCCGCCAGTGCATCAAATGGGGGGTGAACCCAGGAGGTGATTTGGTGTACTGGCTTTTTTATGCATAAATTATGTAACGGAACCATTAAAAAATGATTAAAATTGAATTAAAATGTTCTAATTATAATTTGACAGAGCATTCATTAAATTTCACAAATCACCTTTCAACGAAGGGGGAAATCAATTTTACGAGTGTCTTATGAAGTCCGATCGTTGCAGTAGTCCTATGGTCTATGAAAGATCCTACGGTCACGATGAGCATTTTCTGGGATGGAGATGCATCATCCCTTTTCCTCAAACTGAAAATTTCTTTTTAACAGAGTCCTGTCACTGCCAGGTTTCGCCAATCTTAAATTTCTGTTGAAAAGAAGTCTAATCTTGGTTGATGCGGCAGGGCGGGTTTCTCCTGACATTACTTCCTGTTTCTGCATATCATCTTCGTGTGTACGACCCTACCGCCACGCCTCTTAAGTGTTTCTTGATTGTTCCCTTTTCTGAATAAAGCCAGACGAACTGCTCTTGAGAAAGTCCGGATCTAAATCTTTCAACGTCAAATCCTTCTTCCTCCAGGAGTTCAGCCAGATCGGATAGCTTCTGGCTCAGTTCTCTCTCCTGGCGGATGTATTCTTTTTTTATTCTTTCCAACCCACCCAGTTGCTCCCATTTCTCCTTGAATCTCTTTCGGTTCAAAGAGGTAACTCTATCCGTGGCCGTTCCATTGGGCCTCCATGAAGGATCCAAAAGGAGGAGGATCGGAGTGAGCAAACCCAATTCATTCTGCAACTGGGCACACTCGTCAATCAACGCTACGATTTCTTGGTTC
>DATHCH010000303.1:0-56039 GCA_035319625.1 Thermodesulfobacteriota bacterium | reverse complement strand
CTTAGGGGTCCCCTTCTTAAATTCTTTGTTCCTGTCATGGAGAGAACTGTTGTGAGCTTGTCCCGAGAGCAGCGAAGGAAGTCCTGCCCGCCTTAAGCCTGTTGTGTGGAGACCTTATGGACAACTGGTGGGTTTATATTATTCAGAAGGAGACGAAATTGTATGCCGGGATCACAACCGATTTAGAAAACAGAATGCGACAACATGAGCACCCGAATTCTCCATACGTTGAAGGGCCAATGTCAAAAAATGATGCGCTCAAAAGAGAGAGGATGCTTAAAGGTTGGAGTAGAAGGAAGAAACTGGATCTGATTGTCAATGCCTCTACGCAACAAAGGTGAGCAGGTCTCGACCGTAGTGACCGAGTCCTGCGCGGGGAGCCGGCAAACAAAGGGCCCGTGCCAAAAGCATGGGCCTTTCTATAATGCTAATTTTCTCGATTGCAGGATTCGAAGCGAGGATTTCTCCGATCGGATAGGTCGGGACGATCTCCTTAACAACGTCATTAAGGGCCGGATCAATCACGTTGTCGGCAAAGTCGAGCCCCACTTTCTGGTAAAGGTCGTTGACACAAAACCGGATCGATATGGAAGTTCATCCTACTCGTCGTTTTAACCATCTGGTACTCTTTTGAAGAAGCGTCGGTTTCTTTGAAGGGATAAGGCTGTGTCTTGACGTCCACCCTGATCACTTTTTCAGCAATAGGCACACATTAGAATGTTTTCCCGTGGGGCATCCGAGGCCCAGTCTTTTGGGGGTTGCTTTTCTTAGGGGAAAAATGATCAGCCTTTTTAATAGGTATCAGTTTTGACTTCTCTTTGTAAAGGTCCCCCAGTCTTTCCTCCTGATGTTCCGTCAGCACCTGGTTTCTATCGAAGTCTGCCGATACAGTTTAGAGAAAAAGGAGTTCAGCCGTGGTTAATGCATACTGGTTTAACCCGGACATCACCCACTCAAGTCTTGCTTTATTCATGGCCCCTCCCTTTCTACCCCTATCTTCCTCGGAAGCTTCTTTTTTCTGCAGCCTCTTTTACTAGTAAATTTCTCCCCATGAAATCCTGGCGGTTCAGCATGGAAACAGCTCTTCGGCCTTCCCATTGCGTAGACATCTCCACGAAGGCAATGCCTCTTGGCTGCCCCGTTTGTCGGTCCTGGACCATCTTGACCGAAATGACGTTTCCGGCTTTCGAGAAAAGCGCCCTGAGTTCGGTCTCGGTGGCCTGTCCAGGGAGGTTGGCTACGTAAACTTTCCTGTTCATGTTTCCTCCTTTGATATTCCTGATTTGCTGAAGCATTCCATGCAGAGCAGTTTCTTGTCATCTGGCGGGAGAACCGGAGTGATGACTTCCTTTCCACAGCCCGAGCATACGACTTTATATGACTTTGAATGTCTAAAATGGTTTGATTTTGGAGCATGGGGGCGCCCATGCCTTCTTCGCTGTAACATTGACCAACCTCTTCTCCGGAAAAACAGGATTAGTAGCGGTTTCTGCGGCGATTATCTTCCATTCGCCCTCCCCCAGTTCTTCGATCACCGGTACGAGGATTCGCCTCAGTCACGCTCGTCTCTTTACCCTGGAGTTCCTTCCCGTTAAGGCTCTTAATTGCCAAAATCTTCTTTGGCTTGGCCATAAAAAAGCCCGCAAAGAAGTCGTTTAGAGTTCTTGCGGGCATATCCTGTAAGCCTAAAACGCTCTGCGCAACTTGGTTGTGTTGTTATTATATCTAAATCCAGGATCAAAAGCAAGAGAAGGATGCCGAAGATTTGAAGACTCAGGGCTAAACCTTTATCCTAGGCTCGGGCGACCGCCCGCGAACCAAGAACTGGTTGTGTATCGTTACGAAGAAGGGTCCTTAAGGTCTGAGATGCGGCTTTTCCGTTTGTGTTAGAGCTTCAATTGATACACCCGGTACGTTTTGATGCGCTTGCCCCCCATCATCTCAATTCTTTTGTTGAGCAGGTTGTTGTCTTCCCGTACCCATGAAAGCTCGCCGCCCGTGTAGCCGCGTGCCTTTGCCACCCGGAAGGACTCGAGATACAGGAGGGTCTCCAATCCCCGGCGCTGGAAAGCTTTGCGCACAGCCAGTAAGGCGAACCTGAGGGTCTTGATCTGCTTGGAGTAGAAATAAAATTTCAACATGTCGGCAAAGCCCACGCGCCCGTCAAAGCGTTTGAGTACTTCATTATAGTTGGGCAAAATCATCGAGAAGGCCACGGGCTTGCCCTTGACCTCCACAAAATTGACCAGCTCCTTTTCAATCACAGGCCGAAGTTTGGCGATAAGGTACTGGAGGTCGCCGGCGCTGAGAGGAGTAAACCCGAATTCCTCACTGTTGGCATCGTTCAATATCCCCATCAGCGTATTCATCTCCTGCCGGAACCGGCTCATGTTCAGGTGCCGGATGGCAATCCCCTCCTTCTTCTGGGCATGCTCGGAGAGTTTCTCCAAACCCTCTGGGAAAGGACCGCGGGCGTCCATCCAATAGGCATAGAAATCCTTCTCTTTCTCAAAACCATATTTCTCCAGAAACTCAGGATAATAAGAAGGATTGTAAGGCATCATGATGGCCGGCGGATGGTCAAACCCTTCCACTAAGCAGCCCATCCCGTCCAATTGGGAAAAAGCGATCGGCCCGCGTATCACCTTCATGTCCCGCTCCGACAACCACTTCCTGGCGGCATCCAAAAGCGCGGCGGCGGCACTGTAGTCCCGGTCGGCCTCGAAAAAACCGAAGAAACCCGCCCGCTCATTATGATACCGGTTGGCGCGATCGTCAACGGCAGCCACAATCCGGCCTGCGATCTCCCCTCCTCGATACGCCAAAAAAGCTCTCGCCTCGCCGTGGCCGTAGAAAATATTTTCTTGACGGTCAAAAATCGTCTCCACATCCGTAATCATCGGCGGCACCCAATTGTGGTCCCGGGTGTAGATTTTCCAGGGCAGCTTCAAGAAATTCATTTGATCGCTCTTCTCCTCACCGATCGTGCGGATGTCGATGGGCGCCCCCGGCGCGCTGGGTCCGATCACACCCAACTCGGTGCCGATTTTTCTAAGCTTGTCCAGGGCATAGTCCAGCTCCTGGCGAGAATGCGTGGCCGTATAGGAGGTCCGAAGACAGGCCATCCCGGGTGGAACGGCGGGAGAGACCACCGGATTGACGTAGACACCCTCCTGCTCGAGCATCTTGGCAAATTGGAAGGTTTTCAAATCATCGCCCACAAGAATAGGAATGATGGCCGATTGCGTCGCCGCGGTCTTAAATCCCATGCGTTGAATTTCCCTGAGCATGTAGCGCACATTCTCCCAGAGCTTTTGCCTGCGCTCCGGCTCGCGCTCCAGAATATTCAAGGCAGCCAGAGCGGTCGCTGCGGCAGCGGGCGGAGGGGCCGCCTGGAACATAAAGGTGCGGGCATTGTGCTTTAAGAACGAGATCACTTTTTCTTCGCCGGCGATAAATCCCCCCAAGCTCGCAAACGATTTTGAAAACGTGCCCATCACCAGATCCACCTTATCCAGCACACCCATTTCTTCGCACGTGCCCCGGCCGCCCTTGCCCAGCACGCCCAGGCTGTGTGCCTCATCCACCATCACCCGGCATCGGTATCTCTTAGCCAAAGGGACAATATGCTTCAGATCCGCCAGATCGCCTTCCATGGAAAATACCCCGTCGACCACAATGAGTTTACCCACCTTCTTATCCTGAATATTGATCAGGATGCGCTCCAGGTCTTCCATGTCATTATGACGAAATTTTAAAACTTTTCCTAAGGCCATCCGACAGCCGTCCAAGATCGACGCATGATTGGTGCGGTCCGAGATGACGATGTCATTCTTTCCCACGATCGTGGAGATAACGCCCAGATTGGTCGTAAACCCGGTACTAAATACCAAGGAGGCCTCTTTCTTCATAAACCGGGCCAGGCGCCACTCCAGCTCCACATGCAAATCGATCGTCCCGTTCAGAAAACGGGAGCCTGTGCAGCCGGTCCCGTACTTCTCAATGGCCTTGACGGCAGCCTCCTTCACCTCCGGATGCGAGGTCAAACCGAGATAATTGTTGGAGCCGATCATCACTGTTTTGCGGCCATTCATAATGACCGTGGTGTCTACCGCCCCTTCGTTGACGCGAAAATAAGGGTAGAGACCGAGATTAATAATTCTCTCGGCATCATGATAGTTATAGGCCTTCTCAAAAAGGTCCACGCTCATCACCCCTTTCCAAGAGTACCAACTAATTCGCTGACGGCCACCATAAGAGCTTCCTTTCAGGGTGAGTTGAATATACAAGAAAGGGAGGCTTACGTCAAGAAAGGTGAATGAATAACGATGCCTTGGACACATTCCATCCTTCTTGACATCTGGAAAATAACGGAGTTAAATGATAAAATTGGGATGTATTATGATAATCAAAGGGGCGCGAACCAGGATATCAGATACGGCGTTCATCACGATCGATTTCTACAAATATAGCAGAAGCGTGGCGTAAGAGGCGTTATGAAGCTTCATTCCTCAGTAAGCTAAGTGACGCTGAGGCAGAGGCTGCCGAGACGCAGGTATGGTTGGAGTTCTCAGCTCGGTGTGGTTATTTAAGCACAAAAAGAGGACGAAAATTATTGACCTCCTACGATAACATTCTGGGAAAGATAGTGACCATGATCAACAGTCCTCAACCGTGGTTACTGCCAGGGGCGAAGCGACGTTGAGCACTTAGGTTCGGGAAGGATGAGGTTCCCCACCCCCCTATCTCCCCATCTCCTAAACTTTAGAGTAATTCGTAATTCGCAATCCGCAATCCGAAATTGAAGACAGGAGCGTCACATATGAGTTCCACCAAGAAATCCAAAAAAGAACCACTGCGGCAGAGGGCGGAGAAGCCGCTCTCCGAAAATTCTCAGATTGTCTCCAAGGTCGAAGACAAGGATGTCAAGAAGCTCGTCCACGAGCTTCACGTACATCAGATTGAGCTGGAGATGCAGAATGAGGAGCTGCGGAGGGATCGGGCAGAGATTGAGGAGTCTCGAACCATGTATTCCGATCTCTACGATTTTGCCCGGGTTGGCTATTTCACATTCAGCCAGCGAGGAGAAATTTTGGAAGTCAATCTCACGGGAGCCAACCTTCTGAGTGTCGAGAGGACAAAGTTGCTCCATAGCCCATTTTCGACATTTGTGGATCCGGACTTTCATTTTCTCTTTAGTGATCACCGTCTGAATCTCTTAAAGCCCGGGGCGAAAGAGCGATGCGAGCTGAAACTCATTGGGAAAAATGGGGAGCCTTTCTATGCGTCCCTTGAGAGCATTTCAGCCCCTGATGGGAAAACCTTCAGGATACGATCCGTCGTCACTGACATCACCGAACTCAAGAAGGCACAGGAGAAAGCCGAAACCGAACATGCCTTTCGCATTGCCGTCGAGAATTCTATCCTTCCGGGAATTGCCGCCGTCGATTTGGACGGGCGACAATCGTACGTTAATAATACTTTCTGCAGGATGGTTGGACGAAGCGAGGAGGAATTACTTGGAAGAAAACCACCCTTTGCCTATTGGCCTCCGGAGAAATTGGATCACATCACCAGGGCTTTCCATACAGTAATGAGTGGCAAGGCTTCCCGTGACGGCCTTGAACTCCGCCTCATGAGAAAGAACGGAGAACGCTTCGATGTTTTGGTCCTGCCTTCACCCCTAAAAGATCGCGAGGGAAAAGTCGTAGGCTGGATAGGAACGTTTGGAGACGTCACCCATCTTAAACAAATGGAGAACGAACTCAAACAACTCGATGTACAGCTTGAGGAACGCGTCCGCCAGCGCACCGCCGAAGTTGAAAATGCAAACGAATACCTGAAACAGGAAATCACCGAGCGCAAGCGTGCTGAAGAGTCACTTCACTACCTTGCTTCGTTTCCTGAGATAAATCCCAACCCCATCGTGGAAGTAGATCTGGCTGGAACCCTCCATTATCTTAACCCAGCAGCTAAAGAATTATTCCCTGATCTTACAACTTCTGGGATCCAGCACCCATCGCTTGCCGGTTTGGAATCGTTCGCTTCTACTCTGAAAGAAGAAATCAAGGGGCCTCTTAGACATGAAGTAAAGATTGGCAATTTCTGGTATGATCAAACTTTTTTCCGTGTTCCGAATACGGATCGCATACGTATTTATAGCTGCGACATCACCGAGCGCAAGCAGGCGCAAATGCTAAGTCAATCCCTTAACGATATTAGCCTCGTTATCAATTCCACTCTCGATTTTGATGAGATTGTGAATCGAGTTGTCGCACAAGCTTGCGAGGCAATAGGCGCTGAGTCGGCAGCCATATCCCTGAGGAAAGGAAATGAATGGGTTGTAAGTTATGTCTACGGCTTCCCAGAGGATTTCATTGGGGCAGAAATGGTTGATGA
The DNA here is from genome assembly GCA_035319625.1 of Thermodesulfobacteriota bacterium. GTDB lineage: Bacteria > Desulfobacterota > BSN033 > BSN033 > UBA1163 > UBA1163. Next base: position 49,640 of record DATHCH010000303.1, on the reverse strand, counting down.
GCAAGAACCCCATGCTTTACTTGCGATTAAAACGAAACAGGTGGTTGTTATTAATGATGTCTTCAATGACGGAAGAGTCAACCGAGAGCACATGCAAAAACATAATGTTCGTTCGGTTATAGTCATCCCCTTGGTCACTAAAGAAAGGGTGATAGGCGTCCTTTTCGTAAACCACCATTCGGCCCCTGTTACCTTCGCCAGTGCCCAGATCGATTTTGCCCGAAAGCTTGGCCACTCGCTGGGTCTTGCCCTTGAAAACACGCGACTTTTCGACGAGCTCCAAAGGTCTAGGGACGAATTAGAAATACGCGTTCAAGAGCGGACCGCAGAGCTGGCAAAAGTCAACGAAGAATTGAGGGGTGAAATTGCAGCGCGAAAACAAACCGAGGAAGCGTTACGAAAACTAACCCATGATCTCAATGAGCGGGTGAAGCAATTAAACCTCCTTTACTCCATCAGTTATTATGTCGAAAGACAATACACCCGGCTGGAAGAAAAACTCCAGAATATTGCCCATCTCATTTCCTCGGGGTGGCAATATCCGCAAGTCGCCACTGCACGAATCGTTCTTGGAGGCAACGGATATAAGGCCGATAACTTCAGAGAGACCGCATGGAAGCAGGCCAGTGACATCATTGTCCACGGAGAAACCGTCGGCAGCATAGAAGTGTGCTACCTGAAAGAGAGGCCCACATGTTACGAAGGACCTTTCACAAAGGAAGAAAGAGGTCTGATCAATGCCATTGCCATAGAACTCGGAGAAATGATCGGGTACATGAAGTCTGGTAAGGCTGTCATGGAGCAATCGAAGATCTTGGAGGGATTCTTTACTTCAACGATCACTCCTCTTGTATTTCTCGACAGGAATTTCAATTTTGTCAGAGTCAACGAAGCCTACGCCAACACCTGCCAGCGTGACATTTCTGAATTTCCAGGGCATAACCATTTCGAATTTTATCCTCACGAGTAAAATGAGGCTATCTTCAAGCAAGTGGTAGAGACAAAGGCACCTTATCAAGCCTTTGCGAAACCGTTTTCCTTCCCGGACCATCCTGAGTGGGGCCTCACTTATTGGGACTGAACTTTAACACCATTGTTAGATGATAAGGGTGAAGTGGAGCTTTTAGTGTTTTCGCTCCAGGATGTCACCGAGCAAAAGCGAGCAGAAGATGCCTTTCGGAAGGAATATAATTTCCGCAAGGCGATTGAAAACTCCATGGTTGCCGGTGTCGCGGCGACCGACCCTTCCGGGAAACTCATCTACGTTAACAATGCTTTTTGCAAAATGGCCGGATGGAGCGAAGATGAATTGGTTGGGATGTACCCTCCTTTTGTCTTTTGGCCGCCTGAATCTGCAAAGATTGCCGGGGAAATTCAACAAAATTTGGCCAGAAGGAAATCAGTGCAGGGTTTCGAGCTGCGACTTCGCCGGCGTAACAAAGAACGCTTTGACACTCTGATTTCTATCTCACCTCTCTCTGGCACAAAAGGGGAGACAACGGGCTGGGTTGCATCCTTCCTCGATATCACTGAGCGGAAACGGGCTGAAGAGGCTCTGAAGGCAGCCCACCAATATAACCGCAGTCTCATCGAGGCCAGCTCGATCCCCTTGTCACGATCAGTGCAGACGGAAAGGTGATGGATGTGAATGAGGCTACGAAGCTTGTGACCGGCATGACCCGCGAGGGACTTATTGGAAGCGATTTCTCGGACTATTTTACGGACCCTGTGAGAGCTAAAGAAGGATACCAACAGGTCTTTACGGAGGGATTGGTTAGAGACTATCCTCTTGCCATCCGTCATACGTCGGGCAAAGTCGTAAACGTTTTATACAACGCAACGGTTTATAGAAACGAGGCTGGCGAGATCCAGGGCGTCTTTGCCGCGGCCCGCGACATTACCGAGCTCACAGAAGCCCACAGGCGCATGGAAGCTACCAATTTTCTCCTGAACCTCTTTGTGAGAAAATCGACCCGAAAGGAGTACCTTGATTCTGTTATTGAACTGATTCAGCCCTGGAGCGGTTACCGTTGCGTGGGCATCCGGATATTGAATGAGAAAGATTATATCCCCTACGAGTCCTATGTGGGCTTCGATCAGGAGTTCTGGGAATCGGAGAATCTGCTTTCGGTCAAGTATGATCAGTGCGCCTGTATCCGGGTCGTCACGGGGAGACCCGATCCACAAGATAGACCTGTGATGACACCCGCAGGCTCCTTCCGTTGCGAGAACACTTTTGAATTTATCGGAAGCTTATTGGAAGAGGAGAAGACAAGGTTCAGAGGCGTCTGCATCAAGCACGGGTTCAAGTCGGTCGCCATCGTTCCCATTCGCTACCGCGAAAAGATTATGGGGGCAATCCATGTCGCTGATGAATGTGAAGGGAAAGTCACCTTAAACAGTATCGTGTTTATCGAGTCTATGGCGCCTTTGATCGGGGAGGCAGCCAATCGGTTTAATTTAGAGGAGGAACTGAAGGATTCGGAGGGACGCCTCCGTTATCTCTCTTCCCAGCTCCTGGCCGTCCAGGAGAACGAGAGAAGAAGGATCGCCGTAGAACTCCATGACAGCATCGGGCAGATGCTGACGGCCATCAAGTTCAAAATAGAAAGCACCCTTCAGGAAAAAAATAAAAAGAAATCTCCGGAGACCCTCATTCCCCTGGTTAGAGAAACAATTGAAGAAACCAGAAGGATCCAGATGGATCTCTGGCCTTCCACGCTGGATGACCTTGGAGTATTGGCAACCCTCGACTGGTTCTGCCGGGAGTATCAAAAAATCTATTCCCACATCCGTATCGAAAAAGAGATTGGCCTCCAGGAGAACGAAGTCTCTGTTCCTCTCAAAACGGCGATCTACCGCTTGATCCAGGAGGCCCTCAACAATATCGCCAAACACAGCAAGGCTGACCTCGTTCATCTCTCGCTTCAAACCATGGAGAACAGGATTGAATTAATCATTAAAGACAACGGGATAGGATTCGGCTTGGAAGAAATTCTGTCGTCCGAAAAGCCAAAGAAAGGACTGGGGCTTAACAGCATGAGAGAGCGTACCGAGCTTTCAGGCGGCGTCTTTGTGATTGAAACGACTCCGGGAGCCGGCACAATGATCAGAGCCAACTGGCCTTTGTGAATAGAAAGACGCGGGGACACGAAGAGGGAGAGAATGTATGGAGAATAGGAAAACGAATATTCGGCATTTTCGTGAACTGGATGTTTATAAACTGGGGATGGAATTAGCCATGAGGACTTTTGAAGTTAGCAAACTCTTCCCAACGGAAGAAAAATATTCCCTGACTGATCAGATGATGGTATGCCCGGAACAATGGAGAATTAGGTCGCGTAGCGAATGACCATTTTGTGCATCTGCCTTCACCGTATCTCCGCGTCCCTGCGTCTCCGCGTCATTAGTTATTCGCGCGACACCAGTCCTTTCTCGATGGCAAAGGTGGTCAGGGCCTGAATGCTGTGGAGATCCAACTTTTCCATCAGGTTGGCCCGGTGTTTTTCAACGGTTTTGACACTGATACAAAGATCCTCGGCAATCTCTTTGTTCCTGTATCCCTCGGCAATCAGCTTCAGGATCTCTCGCTCCCGTTGGGTGAGGGTTTCCCAGGACGTACGGGATTTCAGACTCTTTTTCCCTTCGATGTAGCCTTCAATCACCTTCTCTGAGATCTCAGGACTGATATAATGCGTGCCGCTTAAAACTTTCTTGACGGCCATGAGTAACTCGGAGTGCGTGGAATCCTTTAGGAGATATCCGTCGGCTCCGGCCCGGAAGGTGGCAAGGATGTATTCCTCAGCCCTGTGAACCGTCAAGACCAAGATCTTGGTCGCGGGTGACTCCCTCTTGATCTCCTTAATGGCCTCCATACCGTTCATCCTCGGCATGGAGAGGTCAGTCAGGATGAGCTCGGGTTTGAACTTTCTAACTTGCCGGATGGCCTCTCGGCCATCCCCCGCCTCCCCTATGATCTCGAAATTTGGACTTGAAGAGAGGAGTGATCGCAACCCCTCCCTGAGGATGGTATGGTCTTCGGCAATAACGATTCGAACTTTTTCGCTCATGAGTCAGATTCCCCCTCTCCCTGTACCCACCTATCCGCAGATGCCCTTCTTACTTAGTTTTGCCCCCCAAAAATACTGTATAACCTTCCTCCAACTACAGTGTATACCTTATTTACCACGTTTATAGAAATTAGTAAAGTGGGGGATAATCAGCAGGGGTCTGCTTTTTCGTGGCAATCAGAAATGACCCCTTCACCCTATCCCTCGCCCCTTCGGGGAGAAGGGAGGGTGAGGGATATATTGGTAAGATGTTGAGAACGGATATGAAACGCATACTCATTGTTGAGGATAATGCCTTTTTCCTGCAATTTCTCAAAGAGACCATGCATCTGCGGTTTCCCTCGATAGATATGCTTGAAGCGGCCAACGGAGAGGAGGCGATGCAGAAAATCAAGACGTTTTCACCCGAGGCCATCCTCATGGACCTCAGATTGCCCGGGGAAAACGGCCTGGAGCTCACAAAAAAAATAAAAGCCCAATATCCCAACATCATAATCGTTATTCTGACCAATTATGATTTACCGGAATATCGAGAGGCTGCCTACCACTCCGGGGCGGACCATTTCGTTTCGAAGGACTCCTTCCTCAGTATCATCGGTTCCATTTTAACGAATCACGATACGGGGAAGGATAACTCAAATAGCAGGGGAGCCCATTGAAAGACCGGCCATGACATTCCGGCCAATCCGGCACCGACCGGAAATCACGGTGCGAGATAATGGATAGGATCAATCAGAAATTTACTCAGGGGGGATAAACTTTCGTGCCCAAGACTTTAATCGTCGAAGATAGCGCCCTTTACCGAAAGTTGCTTAAAGACACTCTGCGCTCTCGGTTCCCGTCCATGGAAATTATCGAGGCGGAAAGTGGGGAAGAAGCCATGCAACAAATCAGTGCCCACCCACCTGACCTCATCTTCATGGACATCAAATTGCCGGGAAAAAACGGTCTCGAGCTGACCGGAAAGATCAAAGCCAAGTATCCTGACGTGACCGTCATCATTCTGACGAGCTACGACACCCCGGAATACAGAGAGGCGGCGGCCCAAGTCAAAGCGGACCATTTTCTCTCAAAGGGTTCTTCGAGCAAAGAGGGTATCCTGGCATTAGTGGAGTCTATTCTGGCGGGCCGATGAAGTCTGTCCCCTATACCGCACGAGGTCTGGGGAATTTCGGAAAGGAAATACTGTGCTTTTCCGCACAGAATAAGGGGTTGACCTGATTCACTTTCTACACGGTTTTCCATCACAATGCTTTTAAGCCCTTTCGCATGATGAGGCAAACGGATGAGAGACTACAAGATCTTGACAGCGCAAGGCGATCCGCAAAGCCTCCGGGAGATGGGCGGTTGCCCGGATTCGACAACCGGAGCGTTGAAATCCGGGGTAGACGAGAACATGGTGAGCCTGCTGAAGATTATGTCGCATGATATCCGAGGACCCCTCATGTCCATGGTGTCAACCCTCAAGCTGCTGAATCGGGGCTATTACGGGAAAATGGATGAGGAGGCGGCTGACAAGATAAGGGAGGTCCTCTCGAACGCCACGCGCCTCACCGAAATGACGGAACACTATTTGGAAGAATTGTCCCCGGAGCTGAAGGATCGCTGAATGATGATGAGGGAATCTCAACAATGATGACAAGGATCAAAATTCAGATAATGAAATGGCAAATCCGGCTTCTCAGATTGAAGCAGCAAAGGAGATTTTGATAAACCATATGATCTTGCAATCCATTCATGGTCGGCTGACCCCGACGAACTGTGCGGTCATCCTGATGGATTATCAACCGCAGTTTGCCCTAAGCATCAACTCGGCCGACGCAGATATCCTTATCCATAATGGAATCAGCCTTGCAAAGATCGCCAAGACGTTCAGCATTCCCACTCTTCTGACGACCATCGGACAATCAAACTTTGGCGGCCCTGTCGTTTCAGGACTTCAAAAAATCTTCCCCGACCACGAACCCATCGACCGAACTACCCTGAGCGTTTTTGAAGATACGAGGGTTCTCACCGCCTTGGAGAAGATAGGACGAAACAAGCTTGTCATCGCCGGATTGTGGACGGACTTCGGTGTCGCGGCTTCCGTTCAGCAGGCAAGACAATTAGGTTATGAAGTTTTCATGATCGTGGACGCCTGCGGAGATGTGACCCCAAGAGCTCACGCCATCGCTACCCAGCGCCTCTGCCGGCGAGGGGCAGTGCCGATGACGTGGCTCCAGATGCTCTTCGCCTTGCACCGTGACTGGGCTCCTCCGGAAGCTTACGACGCGCTGTTTAACATTGCAAAGAATCACGCAAGCGCCTATGGGCTGGAAATACACTACACCCGCGGTGGGTTGGATGAACGACAAACAAGATTGGCCAATGACAGGCCAAGTGAAAGGGGGTGGCTAAATGCTCCAGGGTTCCTGTCCGATCACTAAGCAGATAGCAAAAAAGACCTCGACCAAGCATCACCTTGGCGACCGTTTTGAGGATCTCATGAAAGGGGAGTTTTTTAACGAGGCATTTAAGAAAAGCTTTATGCTTTGTCACGAGTCCCCGAACAGAAAACAATTATTCCCCTCAATCACGGGTTGACCGGCAAGTGCCCTTTCCCAAGATGCCGAAGAGATTTAAAGGAAACAGGAGGTTCCCATGAAATGCCATCGCTGTAGAAACCATATGGTTTACGAAAAATTCTATGGCCCCCACGAACATTTTTGGGGGTGGAGATGCATTTTTTGCGGAGAGATCATCGATCCGGTGATTTTGGAAAATCGGGAATCTCCCACGGGGCGAGCCGGAGTCAATGGCCGCACCCGGAGAAAGTAGCTGCGGTTACAACACAGCCCCTTAGGAAGAGACGGGAGGAGGTGGTTTGGCAAAATTTAGATATCCTACGAGAATCGTCCCTCCGAGAAGTCCCTCCTAAAATAATAACCCCCTCGAAGACGTGCTCCTCCCGTCCCGTGTTCTTAATGGAGGAAAGGGATTCGAAAGATCATAAGGAAGCCGTTCAGTGATGAAAGGGCCCCCAAGCAGGCACTGATAATGGCAAAATAATAGACTGGCCTGGATCCTGAAAGAATGGAAATAGAGGCCATGACAATGGCAATCTGAAGTAGAACCTCTCCGTAGTCGAAGTAAGGATCTTTATTCCGATTCACATCCCTTTCGTGTTCGAGTTCCCTTGCCTCTTTCTCGATCTCTTTCTTCTCGGTATTGTACCGCGCTTCCTCTTCAGCCGTCTTCTTAAGCAACCCCTCAACCCGGTCTTTCACTTCTGCCTTCATCCCGCTTCCTCGTTCGATCAGGTCTATCTCCAGGCGTAACTTTTGGTTCCGGTAAAGATGCTCACGTAAGACCTTGGCCTGGTAGAAAGACCATTGGTCAGAGGACTGCTGCTGGGCAAGGAGCATTTCCTTCATCGCATGATTTCCGCCCAGCGAGGTGATCGCCAGTACGACCGCAAAGATCGCTGTGGTGAGTGCCACACGCTTCGTAAAAGCCTTACTTTTGATTTCCTCAAGCTCTTCTGCATTCGGAAGTTCCACTTCTGGCATAGCTGTTTACCTCCTCTCACTTCTGTTCATCTCGCCCTCTCACCACGCCGTCGCCAAAGCGCTATGGCGCGTCGGCGACTTTCCCCTCTCCCCACTGGAGAAAGGCAGGGGTGAGCCTGACAAGAGGATGATACCAAGCGTCGATTTGTGCAGGAGTTTATAAGATATGCAAAGCGAAGTCAAGGCGGACGGAAGTATCCTGGCAACACAAAACAAAAAGGCCGGCATCCCTGCCGGCCTTTTAATTTTTCATCTATTCTTTTGCTTTCTGTTGAGCCGTTTAACGTCCTGCTCAGGACCAACGCAACGAACCGCAGGTCGAGCAATGGGTTGCATGGGGAAACATCCATCTCATTGGCCTCACCTCCTTCTTTTTATTCTATTTTAAATTTACTTTCCCCCTGTGTCAAGAAAAAACAGAGAGAAGAACAGAGAGAAGCTGGGATGGCGACACATGCCGAAAAAATCCTAAATAGAAGGCTGAAATTCCGGTCAGGTCCTGTCCGGTGATCAGCGTATGAATACTCTCCGTTCCCTCCAGCGTGCTCACGGCCTCGAGATCACAGAGATGGCGGATGACATGGTGATCGGCCAGAATCCCCCGGCCCCCGAGGATGTCTCTGGCCGCACGAGCGACCTTCATCCCTTCCCGAACATTGTTCAGCTTGGCCATCGAGATCTGGGGAGGTCTCGCTTGATGCCGATCCAGTAATCTGCTTAGATGAAAGGTGAGCAACTGCGCCTTCGTAATTTCCAATACCATCCTCACCAGCTTTTCCTGGACAAGCTGATTAAGAGGCGACGGGTTTTTCAAAGACCCTCCTTTGGCGGGCAAAGGCCTCAGCGGCTTCGTAGCAGGCAATGGCGGAGCCTAAGGCGCCGCAAGCGACCCCGTACCGGGCATAGTTCAGGCAGCTCAAAACCGATTTCAAGCCCTTGGCTCCCGGGAGAAGGTTTTTTTCGGGAATCTTGCAGTCCTTGAACATCAGGGCGGAAGTGGGAGAGGTTCGGTAAGAGAACTTCCTCTGGATCAGGGGAGCTTGAAATCCCGGAGTCCCAGCTTCTACCAGGACCCCCCGGATTTCGTCATCTATTTTCGCCCAAATCAGTGCCACACTCGCAACGGACCCATTGGTAATCCACATCTTGGTTCCATTGAGGAGGTAATGGTCTCCTTGCTTTACGGCTCGCGTCTCCATTCCAGAAGGATTCGATCCGAAATCGGGTTCGGAGAGACCGAAACAGCCGATGGCCTGACCTCGTGCCATCCTGGGAAGCCACCTTGATTTCTGCTCTTCGGATCCAAAGGCATAGATGGGATACATCACCAAGGAATTTTGAACTGAAAACATGGCCCTGAGACCACTATCACACCGGCCCAGCTCCTGGCAGATCAAGCCATAAATCGTATGGTTTGATCTGGTACATCCGTAGCCATCCACATGGAGGCCGAAAAGTCCCATCTCCGCCATTCTGGGAATGAGTTCCATGGGAAAGGTTCCATTATCGAAATGGGTGGCAATAAGGGGCATGCATTCTTCATCCACGAATCTTCGGACCTTGTCCCTGAACCTTTTCTCTTCTTCATTCAGCAATCCTTCCACTTGAAAATAATCCACCATCTTTCTCACTCCCTTGTTTACGCGCTTCAATGACCCTTCATCAAGAGGTGATGCATTGATAAAAATTCCCCCTTAAATTAAGGGGGGAAGAAGGGGGGTTAGTCTTTTCCCTTTTTCTTCAGCAGACCGGGGAGGTCAGATTCTTTCGACGGCTTCAATTCTTCCCTCTTCCACCCTTTCTCGCGGATCATATTTCTCTCAATCCAGTGGTCGAGGGCTTTCACATCGAAAAGAACCCGGTCCCCAATTTTGAGGTAGGGGAGTTTTTTCAGGGAGGCCATTCGGTAGACCGTGTCTGTCGAGAGGCTCAAGTACTGGCTCGCCTCTTTGGCAGTAATCAATCTCCGGAGTTCGGGAATCTTCTTCATCCGGTCGTCCATCCGTTCAAAATACTTCTCTGCCAACAGGTCAGCCAGCATATCCAAAAATTCTTTGATCGGGGGTCGGTATTCTTCCTGTGCCATTTTTCCCTCCAAAGGGTAGGCCTCAGCGTCGCATAAAAACACCATTGATCATTTCGCCACTCCGCTTCGGGACATTGACAAAAGCTATCGCCGTTAGAATATCGAGTGCGATCCCTTATCGCTCCTCTTCTCTTGCCGCTTCCTGAATCTTCTTCATGAGAGTGATATTTTCCGTGTGGCCGGTCAAATGGGCGGTCACTCTTCCTCGAATCGGACGGTTGAGGAGATAGAAATCGCCGATCAGGTCAAGAATCTTATGCCGTACAAATTCGTCGGGAAACCGGAGCTCGGTGTTGACGATCTTCTCCTCGTCAACCAGGATAAAGTTATGGAGTCGCCCACCCCCCAATCTTCCCATCCGTCCAAGCATCTCCGCATCTTTAACAAAGCCGAAGGTTCTCGCCGGAGCGATCTGATCCCTAAAGGCCGACTCGTCCTCTAAGACAAAGTCCAACGTCTGCTGCCCGATGGGAGGAGGATAGTCCAAAAAGAAGTGGACAGAGAAGATGTCGGCAGGCTCGACGATCAGGGATTTATTTTTGTGGACGGTCTCCAGCCTTCGATCGATGACCAATTCGTCCACCTTCTCCTCCTGTTCCTCCACGCCCGCCTCTTCCACAATCTTACAAAACTCCAAAGCAGAACCGTCCATCACCGGAATCTCTTCAATCATTTTTACCATTAAGTTGGTGATACGATAGGCGTGTAACACGGCCATGAGGTGCTCGACCGTCCTGGCAATGGCTCTCCCCTTCTTCAGAGAAGTGGCGAATTCCGTCGTCTCGACATAATCGACATGGGCGGGCACCACTTCGTCCGACGAGACATTTCCAAAAAGGATGCCGCTATGGGGGGGTAGGGGTTGGAGGAGAAGCCCTGTCTTCTTTCCAGAAAAAAGCCCTGTCCCGTAAAGCACCATGCTCTGTTTCAGGGTACGCTGAGGTAATAAAGAAATCCCCTTTCTCTTTGAATCCTTCATGGCCAAGGGGATAGCCTCCCGGATGGGATCAGGAGGGGGACCGAGGAGTTCTCCGGCCACCTCCTTTGGAAAGATCTTCTTGCCCTGGAAGGATTCCTCTGTGACAATTTCTCCCGATCTCTGCACGGCCAACTCTTTCTGATGGTCGAGGGCTCGATAAATCGTCATAAGAAGAACATCAAGAGAAAGAGGCTTTTCAATAAAATCAAAAGCGCCTAATTTCACGGCGGTCATGGCCGTTGAGATCGTTGCATGACCGGAGATCATGATCACTTGGCACTCCGGGGCTATCCATTTGAATCGTTTCAACACCTCTATGCCATCCATCCCCGGCAACCAGATATCGAGGAGGGTAACGTCTGGTTCCTCCTCCTGGAAAACCTTAATCGCGTCTTCTCCGCTCTTTGCCTTGGCGACTCGGAACCCCTCGTCCTCCAGAACACCCTCAATCGATTGAACAACGCTCTCCTCATCATCCACGACGAGGACTTTCTTCTCCATCATGTGTCCTCCAGAGAAGCTCTCGCCTCTCCAATATCACAACCTTGTTAAAATATCAACAAAATCTAAATTCGAAGCACCTGCCTGCGTGTAGTCCCGCCTTTCGGGACGAAGGCAGGCGAAATCCGAACTATTCCTGAGAGTTAATCGGGGTACCAGGAAATCAGGATGCAGGATACCAGGGTACCAGGAGATCGGGATGAAAGAAGATCAAAATTTCTGAACCTGATGCCCCGATATTCACTACCTGATATCCATATATACTGATAACCATCACCTTCGACAATTGGATTTCGGATTTTGAATATCTATTTATCGATCTGGGCCTTCTGAAGCCGACCGCTGAAGTCCCGGTAGATTACCTTCCATCGACTGTAGGTATCCAGAGCCCCCCCTCGACCTCCTGCCTCCTTCCGTCCATAACCCGAATGTTTGATCCCACCAAAAGGAAGTTGTATCTCCGCCCCAATCGTCGAGGCATTGATATAAACAATCCCTGTCTCCAGATCCCTCTCCGCGGTAGCCGATGAATTGATATCCTGAGTATAGATGGCGGAGGAGAGTCCATACGGAGTCCGATTGACGATCTGGATAGCGTCCCCAAGGTCTTCTGCTTTGATCACTGAGACCACCGGCCCGAAGATTTCCTCCTGCGCGATCCGCATTTCCGGGGTGACGGCACTAAAGATGGTGGGCTCGATGAAATACCCTTTTGAACAATTGCCCTTCTGACAGGTTTTCCCGCCCAGGACGAGTTTTGCGCCCTCTTTCCTTCCAATCTCGATATACTTTAGAATTTTGTTGAACTGAGATTCATTGATCACCGGACCCACATCCGTCTCCCTTTGAAGACCATCACCCAGTTTGAGGCGGACGGCAACTTTTCGGAACTTCTCAACAAACTCGTTGTAAACTTTCTTGTGCACAACGATTCGACTGGCGGCAGTGCATCGTTGCCCGGTTGTTCCAAAACCGCCCCAGATGGCCCCTTCGACAGCCAAATTCAGGTTCGCGTCGTCCATGACGATGATCGCATTCTTTCCGCCCATCTCGGTTACAATGATTCGATGAATGGCTCCACAAATTCCTTCGAGACGCTTCCCGGTATCAAAAGAACCCGTGAAGGAGACAGCATCCACTCCTGCATGGCTTACCAGATATTCCCCCACCTCCTCTCCTGGCCCATGGATCAGGTTTAGGACCCCTTTGGGCAAACCCGCCTCCACCAGGGCTTCTACTAGTCTTGTTGCGCAGACCGGAGTATCACTGGAGGGCTTGAAGACAACGGTATTGCCGCAGACGAGGGCTGGAAAGACCTTCCATCCTGGGATGGCAATCGGAAAATTCCAGGGAGTGATTAAGCCGAAAACACCGACGGGAACGCGAATGGATTTCATGTCCTTATTTGGAAGTTCGGAGGGAACGGTTTCTCCGCAAAGCCTCCTTCCCTCGCCGGCCATGTAATAACCCATGTCGATGGCCTCCTGGACATCACCCAGGCCCTCTGAAAGAATCTTGCCCATCTCCCGTGTTTCCAGCTTTCCCAAAGACTCCTTATTTCTCAAAAGAATCTCCGCAGCCCTGAACAGGATTTCGCCCCGGCGTGGGGCCGGTGTAAGCCGCCAGTCTTCATAAGCCTGTCGGGCTGCCTTGACCGCTTGATCCACGTCCTCCCGGTCCGACTTCGGGACAATTCCAATCACTTCATCCCTGTTGCCCGGATTGATCGAACGAAAAGTCTCCCCTGATTTAGAATCGACCCATTTCCCATTAATATAGTTCTTAATCTGTTCCATCTTGCCCCTCACTCACTTCGCAATCCATGCCTACCGCCCCCGTCCCACACTATTATTAGACCGAGGGCGGGGCAGGCAGGCGCATTTCACAATCCGCAATTTTCTAATAGTTTCCTCCGCCAACTTTCTTTTTCAGGAGATCATAGTCCTGCTCGGAGGAAGCAAAGATTCCGGCGTTTCCAAGCCTGACATTCTTCAGCCCGGCGGCCTTGGCCCCTATATAGGCCTCTATCATCTCGGAAACCTTCGGGCTCTTGTAGCGCTTCATTTGATATTCTGGGAAAAAGGCCAAAATGGTAAAAGGGATTTCCGGATCGACATCAAAAATCAATTGGGCAATCTTTTTCAATTGAACCGTCTCCACAAGGTTCGGTATGTAGAGAGAAAGCACTTCCAGAACAAAACCTCTCTTAACGATTTCTTCAGGAAGTTTGAGGATGTTCCTGTTGAAACAACCGGTCAGCCATTTATGGTCGCTCCCGTCATAGGCCTTGATATCGAGCCAGAAGGAGTCAACCCCTGCCTCCTTCAATTCGTCGAGGTTCTGAGGGGTAAGGCCGTAGCCATTGGTTTCGACCATTACCCAGAGCTTGGTCTCTGCCTTGATTAGGCGAGTACATTCAACATAGAACTCAGGACAGCAGGTTAAGTCTCCCCCGGTGAAGGCAACGATATTCCGGGCAGGGCCCCATCCCTGGGGACTCAAAACAATATCTTTTTTCTGGATCACCTTTGGGCAGAGGGGGGACCGTTTCCCATACATCACACACGCCCCACAACCGCGGCAGGAGTCGTGGGCGTGAAAGGCAGTCGCTCTGTCTCGAGGCTCTCGAACCGTCACCTCTTTTTCATATTCTTTGCAGGCCTTCAAGACATCCGCAGGAGACCACCAATCGCCCTTGGCAATTCTTGTGAAATTCCAGGAATGACATTTTCGGCATGAGAAGTTACAACCGGATTGGTAAATGGAGAGGTAATTTTCCGGACGAGAGAGGTGGACAGCAGAGATTAGCCTCAGGAGGCCATTGTCTGTCTTTTTGAGGGTGGATTCACAGGCAGGAGATTTCCCTCCTTCGACTTCGATGAAACAGCTTCCCTCCGGATATCCTTGTCTGATTAAATTACATTTCATTAAGAAATTTTATCACATGCCGTCTTCCCCTTGCAAGTCATACGAACCGTGTGATATAGGAAATGAAGGATAGGAGACAAGAAACGGAATGTGGAGGTAATAAATGGAGGACCAAGTTAAACAGATCGCACAATGGATCACCGCTTCTAAAAAGACCGTCGTTTTTTCGGGGGCTGGGCTCAGTACGGAATCCGGAATCCCGGACTTCCGCAGCCCTGGCGGAATATGGGAGCGGTATGATCCGGAGGACTTCACCTTCCAGAATTTCCTTGCCAGCGAAGCCTCCCGTGAAAAGTATTGGCAGATGGCAACCGAATTCTATGGACCAATAAAGATGGCCAAGCCTAATCAAGCCCATTTCGCCATTGCAGAATTGGAGAAACTCGGTAAGCTCGACTGCGTGATTACCCAAAACATTGACGGTCTTCACTTCAGGGCGGGAAATTCAGAAGAAAGGGTGATTGAACTTCATGGGACAGCCATCTTCGTCTCCTGTTTGAATTGTAACAAGAGATATGATCGCGATGAAATCCAAGAACGAATCCTAAGAGGACAGAAGGCGCCCCGCTGTGACGACTGCGGGGGCGCTCTCAAACCTGCTACCATCTCCTTCGGCCAATCCATGCCGGAAAGAGAGACCCAAGAGGCTTATCATCGATCCTCGACCTGCGATCTCTTCATCGTTGTCGGTTCCTCACTGGTCGTCCAACCCGCTGCCTCAATGCCTCTGGTGGCAAAGAGAAATGGAGCAAGACTGGTGATCATCAACCGCGACCCAACTCCTTACGATGGCATGGCAGATGTGGTCGTCTATGGTCAGGCTGGTTTCACTATGGCCAGTATTTTGGAGTATGTCAAAAAGGGGCTGGCGGCTGGGTAACAAGGAGAACTGTACCGTCTTCCTTTTCAAGTACGCCTCACTCCCAAGGATTCCGGGGACCTTGCACCCGGGCATTTTTGAGCAGCCTAGCCTAAATCACTTTTTCGGCATCCTGTTAGTTCATTCCCGTTAATCCCTTAATAAAACGAGACATTTTGTGTAATGAATATACAATAATTTGGCACTTTTAGAGGGTCAAATCAAATCACTTTGTAGAAAAATTGTGTAAATTCAACTAATTATAATATACAAAATTTGGCACTTATTTTGCTAATCTCTACAGTGTCTGATGTCATCCATTAGGTAAAACCTCTATGAGAGACTTACTGCTATTGATTACAACTGTGTCTTTCCTGCTTGGTTGTGCAGCCGTCGAGCCTACGACAAAGTCTCCTTCCCCTACACGCTTAACCTATGGGCAGATTTTGAAAGAAAATTACAAAGGCCCTAAGGCAAGAGTGGCTGTCATAAGATTTATCGATAGATCGGCAAGGGACAAAGAGATGAGCCAGGTCGGCGATGGCATGGCCGAGATGTTACGTCATGCCCTATTGGCCACGAACCGGTATATTGTTCAAGCACGGAGATCCTCAGATGACGTGAACGCAGATCAGGGCCTCGGGAACAGCGGTTGGGTGAATAAAGAAAAAGAGATGGATCTTCTCGTTGAGGGCGAGATTAGGGAATTCAAACCCGGTATCCCTGGGGCCGGAGATGAATCAGGGGGGGCATCCTATGTTGCCATCATTGTCACAATGACCGATCCAAGAACCAAACAGATTGTCACGACCGAGCGAGTGAAGATAAAGGCGACAGAATTCGGAGGACCTACCGCAAGGGTAGGCGGTCCACTACCGGAAGTATTTAAAGGCTTTTCAAAAACACTGATGGAAAAGGCCATACGGATGACCATTGAGGAATCGGCGAGTATCGTAGTAGCAAAGACGCCTCCCGACTGTTACAGGGTTGCCCCTGTTGTGGCCCAGAGGGAAACCCCAAAAACTACCCCGGTATCTCCGAAAGTCACCCCCCCGCCTGCTCTTCGTACTACCCAAGTTGCGTGGGACTTTGTGAATCTCCGTGTAGGACCAGGAAAGGACTATAAAGTGATTGGCAACGTGAAGAAAGGGACCTCCCTGAAAATTCTTGAAGTAAATGGAGATTGGTTTCGCGTTCGACTCGAGGACGGAACCACGGCATGGGTGAACAAATCGGCCACTTCCGAGGCACCCAAACCTTCCCACTCTACGCCCTCTGTCATCCCGACACCCATGTGATACGAAAAGGATAGTTCCAAGGGGCATCCATGCTGGTCTGCAAGAATTGTAACGTTGAATACGAGGAAGGCAAGAAATTTTGCAAACATTGCGGCGACCCGCTTGTCCCGAAAGACGAACCTCTTTCCGCTCCAAAGAAAGTGAATCGATCCGAAGACGAGAATTCAGACGGAAAGCTGATCTGCCCGGTCTGCAAGATCGTTTATGAATTTGGGAGTTCTTGCATACAATGCGGATCCCCTCTGGGACGTCAGATGCCTCCCGGGGGGAAGGAAGAGTCTGAGTCAGCCCATAGAACCGGACCCGCAGAAAAAGAATCTCCGCTTCTAACATCCAAAGACATTCCCTCTCAAGAAAAGGAAGAGCTCAACATACCTCGTGAATCTGTAGCCGAGGAAAAACCCTTACAGGTACAAACAATCCAGGAACAATTGATCGAGGCACCCCGTAAGAAACTGATCTGCCCCGACTGCGGGATCATTTACGAACGCGGAACTTCTTGCGTAAGATGTGGCTCAAGCCTTGTTCCGCAAACTGCATCCCAAGAAAAACAAAAGCCTAAATCGTCGGATGCCGAGGTCCCTCCTTCGACGTCTCCCCCTAAAGCCTCAGAGGAGATCCCTAAAATGGACTTAGACCAAGACCTCGTGGGTGCCACCATACAGCCTCCTCTCCTTAGTCCTAAGGAGAAAGAGTTGGGCGTTAGCCAGCCGGTCAAAAGAAAAAAGATCACAACGCCCTTGGAAGAGCTTTTTCAGGACGAGTCCCTTGAGCAACAACCTCCTAAGAAAGCAACGGATCAAGCAGAAAAGAGGGTAAGTTCTGCGAAGAAGCCCAAACGAGATTATCGCCGATTAGGCCTGGAAGTCGGCAGCATGGTGATCATAGCTCTGGCGGGAGGATACTTTCTGTGGTCAGTCTTACACCCTGAGCTGAATTCGCTCACCTCTAAGGACGCCGCCAACCAGATCTTTCCCAGTTCCTCTTCCACTACCGATCCAGCTACGACGGTGACCGAATCACGAGGATTCAAAAACACAGAGGAGAGTTCAACTGTTTCTAAAGAAGCGATTCCCCCTTCCCTTTTTCTCTCGGACGCCTCTAAAACATCTTCTACGGAAGTCGCAGAGATACGCAACATTGAGACCCTCCTCGAGGACATCCGGCAGGCAAATTTAGAGAAGAACATTGACCTCTTCATATCTTGTTACGCTACGGATTTCAAAGACCGGGAAGGGAAGAAAAAGACCACACTTGCCTATTGGAAAAGGTTTGATTACGTTGACCTATCCTACGATTTGAAGGACACTTCGATATCAGGCGATACGGCCAAGGCAAAAGTTGAATGGTTGATCAAAACTTCCTCAAAGGCCGGAACCCGGCCCCAAGAGAACAAGTCCGTTTTGGACGTGCAATTCAAGAAAGAAGAAGGGGCGTGGAAAATAAAAGAAGTGAAGGCGGTGAGATGATTTACTTAAAATGGACTGCAAATTCCGAGACTCCTTCTCACCCCGTGTTAGAAACAATTTTGTGACAAATCCTAAATTCAAAACCCTAAATCTCTAAGTAAACCCAAAATGCAAGAAACTCAAAACCCAAAACACAACCTTTACCGTAACCCCTTCCTTCCTCCCCTTAACTATGGGGAGGTTAGGTGGGGTTAATTTTGGATTTATTTAGGGTTTAGAGTTTGCCCATCCACAGATATTTCTTAAACCAAGCCACACTAAGCTCGATGGCCCGCTGGCGATGCGCGGGATCGGTCAAACGGTGGTTTGCCTCCTCGATCACATGAATTCTCTTGGGTTCGGCCAAATGATAAAAAATCTCCCATGCCTGTTCGACAGGGACCAACTCATCCTTTTCTCCATGAATAACCATGCAATTGGAAACCTTGTTCAGAAGGGGCAATAATCGATGTCTTGGAAGATCCTCAAAAAAAGCCTCAGGAGGTAAAGGGGTGCCCTGATCCCTTTCCTTCGTCTTAAGATCATCCAGGTGGTGAGGGGTGGCCCAGACCACCGTGGCCTTGATCCGTTTATCCATCGATGCTTTGATGAGTGAAACAAAACCTCCGAGACTCGAACCGATTAACCCGATCCCCCCTCCCAGTCCGGGATAACTTCTTATAAAATCAATCGCCGCACTCAGATCGTCGACCTTTTTGCTGATCGTATTGTCTTCTTCGCTCCCTCCGCTCTCGCCGATTCCTCTGAAATCGAAGCGAAGCATGGCCATCCCCTCCCTTGAAATCCGTTCGCCGAGAGCAATATACTTTTCGCTATCCTTACTCGACAAAAGGCCATGAGAGGCAATGATGCACGGAGGGGTCTCTTTCTCAGGTAGATGGAGGACTCCTGAAATGCTATATCCTTCACTTTGGAAGGACACTTTCTCAGTTCTCATTTTGTATCTCCCGATCAAAATCCCAAATTCCAAATAAATTCCAATTATCCAACGATCAAAACGCCCATCCCCTCGCGTCTCCCACCAGAGACTTTGTCGTAATAATAGAAACCCCTCCCAAACAAGACGGAGGAGATGGTCGGGCGGAAAAGTCTTAGGGCGGCAACATCTTACATGGAGATTCAAATGTTCCATATCCTTCAGATGACCCCATTTTCCGCAAGCACCGATTAGCCATTCCTAAGAGACCGCATTCTAAGACTTTGGAACCCGACCGTCTCTTCCGTCAATGCCTCGATTAGGGGCGAGGATCCTGGGATGCTTATTCAATTTTAACCCCTGCTTCCTTCATCGCTGCCAGATACTCTTCCTTCAATTGCTCTTTTGAGATGCCGTGGTCGATAAAATCCCATGGGAAAACTTCGTCGAGATCCCTTTCTCGATGAACATAGAAATCCGCGTTGATACTCGTCTCTCGAAGAGCCTGGCTCCAATTTCCCTGAGACCGCTGGGTTGCCATCAATATCTTCCCCACCCTCCGGTCTCCTCTCGAGAGCAAGGCCTGAACATAAGCCCATTTGGGAAGATCGTGGATCATCTCCATCCCTCTCTCACCTTGAACCCCTCTTTGGATCATTTTTAACTTCTTCTTTAACCTCCCGACCTCTTCCAAGGGCACCCACTGAAAGGGTGTCGCGGGTTTGGGAATAAAGGGGTTGACGCTTAAGACTAACCTCCATCTCCTCTCTCGGTTCTTCTGACTCGAAAGAATCTGATGGCGAATCCGTTTCGCCAGCAGCAGTATTTCCTTGACATCTTCGTCGGTTTCAGAGGGAAGACCGATTAAGAAATAGCATTTGATTTGGGAGAGGCCATTCTCGACTAAAATATCGATGGATTTTAAGATCTCCTCTTCAGGATAGCCCTTCTTCAGCATCTTCCTGAGCCTTTCTGAACCTGCCTCAGGGGCGATGGCCACGGTGCGGTCCTCCCCTTTTTTCAGACACTGAATCAGGGACGGAGTGACGGTATCCACTCTTAAGGAGGATAAGGAAATTCCTCCTCGCTGAGAGAGGATGGTCTGACACAATGGGAGAAGTTTAGGATGGTCTGAGACCGCGGTCCCGGTCAGGCCAATCCGATGCTCCTTTAAAAGGGCTTCCTTTGAAATCGATTCCAGAGAGGAAAGGCTTCGGTTTCGAAAAGGATGGTAAACAAAACAAGCTGCGCAGAATCGGCACCCCCTGGGGCACCCCCGGTTCATCTCCACCAAAGCCATCTCTTTGAACTCCGTATCCGGGGTGAAAAGCGCGGATTGGGTTGGAAATTCATCGAGCTTAGGAATCCATCGCCGTTTGACCTTGCGCGCAAACCCGGGCTCAGGATCCATCGCCTCTAGCTTTCCGTTTTCGGCATAGGTCACCCTGTAAAACTTTGGGACATAGACCCCTTCCACTCTTCCTAACTTCCTTAAAAAATCGTCCTTCTCCTTTCTCTTTTTATCTGAAAGGGTTTGACGACAGACTGCCAAAAATTCTTCAATCGCCTCTTCCGCCTCACCAAGGATGAAGAGGTCAAAAAAATCACTGACGGGTTCCGGATTTAGGAAAACGGCGACTCCTCCGGCAATGACCCACGGATATCTTCCATCCCGAAGACGGCTCTCTGATGGGATATGGCCTAATTCCAGAAGCGTGAGGACATTGAGAAAATCATTCTCGAAGGAGATGGAGAAGGCTAAGATATCGAAGCTAGCGAGGAACTTCTGGGATTCTAATGAGAAAAGAGGGGTTTGGGTATTGCGATATTCTTGGAGATCTTCTGGCTCAGGAAGGAAGGCTCTTTCACAGACCACATCATCAGCAGCGTTCAAGATTCGATAAAGGGTCTGAAATCCGAGGTTGGACATTCCCACGTGGTAGGCGTTGGGATAGAGGAGACAAATCGTAATTTTCCCGCCCCATGGTTTTTGAACAACCCCTCTCTCTTTCTCAAGAATACCCCTGGCCTTCTTAATGAGTTTCCAAGAAGTCATCTTCGTAAGTGGATAGTGGAATGTAGAAAGTGGCAAATTCAATATAACAGAATTTTAACTACTCATGTAACTTTTTTTACCACTCACCCTCTACCACTGGCCACCCACTAAATTCAGTCGGCCTGTTTTCTTAAGAAAGTGGGGATGTCAAAACGATCCTCATCCTCCATAGAGAAATCCGACGGCGGATCCAATTTGAGCTCATCGAAACGCTCGCTGGCCTTTCCCCTCCTCATAAAAGCGGGGATATCCCTATTATTCTCTCTGTCGCCGAAGGAGAACCGTGGCATGTCCTTATTTTGCTCCCGTAGGCCAAATGAGATAGGAGCTATTTTCCTAAACTGCGCTGTTCTCTTATCCTCCTTCTTTCCGAAACCCGTAGCGATCACGGTCACCCGAATCTCTTCCTTCATGGTTTTGTCAACCACCATCCCCCAGATCACCGTGGCATCTTCATGGGCTTCCTTCTGAACGAGAGTCGTTGCCTCGTTGATTTCGCTGAGGGTCATATTCTCTCCTCCGGTGATGTTGATGAGAAGGCCCCGAGCCCCTTCGATCGTGATATCTTCCAGGAGAGGGCTGGAAATCGCTCTTTGAGCAGCTTCTAGCGATCGATTCTCGCCCGAAGCAATTCCCGTCCCCATCAATGCCATTCCTGTCTCAACCATGACGGTCCGGACATCGGCAAAGTCCAGATTGATAATTCCATGGCCGACGATGATATCCGAGATCCCTTTCGCAGCATGATAGAGGACCTCATCTGCCCTTTTAAAAGCCTCCAGCAGCGTCATGCTCTTCCCGCTGATGCCGAGGAGCCGCTGGTTCGGGATGGTGATGAGGGCATCCGCCGTCATCTTCAAGTTAGCCAACCCTTCTTCCGCCTGGCTCATCCTCTTCTTTCCTTCGAAATGGAAAGGTTTGGTCACGATCGCCACGGTGAGGGCACCCATTTCACGCGCCACTTCGGCAATCACCGGCGCGCCGCCCGTTCCGGTCCCGCCGCCCAACCCGGATGTGATGAAGACCATGTCTGACCCTTTTAGGGCCTCACGAATTTTCTCCACATCCTCAAGAGCAGCCTTCCTTCCTATCTCCGGATTGGCTCCGGCTCCCAGACCCTTGGTCAAGTTCTCGCCCAATTGCAATTTCATGGGGGCCATATTTGCCGCCAACGCCTGCGCATCGGTATTGGCTGCGATAAACTCAACACCGGAGAGCTGGTAGGAAATCATGGTATTCAGGGCATTGTTCCCTCCTCCTCCAATTCCGATGATCTTGACCTTGGCGGCTAAATTTTTATTTTCGTCGAATTCGATCATATCCTTCCTCCTTTAGTTAAAGTGTTCAAGGATTCGAGGGTTCACGGGTTCGAGTGTTTCGTGATCATTTGGTTTTGTTCCTATGCGTTCCACTTGGCCCCTTGAACCCTTGACCCCATGAATCCTCCGGTCGTTAGAAAAATTCTTCAATCCATTCCCTCATCCGATGCGTGACTTTGCTGAAGATGTTCCCCTCGCCTACCTTAAACCGACTCTGCCCTTTCTTTCGACTTCCATAAAGAACCAGACCCACTCCGGTTGCATACATTGGACTCGCGACCAGATCTACCAATCCTCCGATGCCGACGGGCTCCCCTCTCCGAACAGGCAGATTAAAAATCTGCTCGGCCAACTCAGGAACACCTTCCAGGATGGCGCTCCCGCCGGTGAAGACAATTCCAGAGGCGAGCAGATTGGCAAATCCCGTCCTGACCACTTCGTTATGAACTAAGGTGAGAATTTCCTCGACCCTGGGTTCGACAATCTCCGCCAAGGTCTGCCTGGAGAGGACACGAGGCTTCCTGCCCCCCACACTGGGAACTTCAATGGTTTCATCCTTCCGAACCAAAGAAGTCAGGGCACATCCGTATCTTATTTTGATCTTCTCTGCTTCCTCCACCGGTGTCCGAAGTCCCATCGAGATATCGTTTGTGATATGACTTCCTGCCAGGGAAAAAACAGATGTATGTTTGATGGCACCGTTTGAAAAGATCACCAGATCCGTCGTTCCGCCTCCGATATCGATGATGGCCACTCCCAGATCCTTCTCCTCAGAAGTGAGGACCGCTTCGCTCGACCCCAACTGCTCCAAAACAATGTCGTCCACATCCAGCCCGGCCTTGTTGGCGCATTTAATGATGTTCTGGGCAGAGGTAATCGCACCGGTGACGATATGAACTCTTCCCTCCAGTCGTACCCCTGACATCCCCACCGGATCTTTGATTCCATCCTGATCATCTACGATGAATTCCTGAGGAATGATGTGAATCACCTCTCGATCCATGGGCATGGCCACAGCGCTGGCGGCATCGATCACTCGCTTCACATCATTCGGACCGATCTCTCTGTTTTTTACGGCGATCACCCCGTGGCTGTTAATCCCTTTGATATGCCCGCCCGCGATTCCTGCATAGACTGAGGTGAGATGGTATCCTGCCATCAACTCCGCTTCTTCAACCGCCTTTTTGATCGAATGGACGGTGCTCTCGATATTGATGACCACACCTTTTCGCAATCCCTTCGATGGAAACGTCCCGAGGCCGATGATGTTGACCTGACTGTCAGAAATTTCTCCGACCACGGTACAGATCTTGGTCGTCCCGATATCCAACCCGACTACCAACGAATCCTTCTTTGCCACCTTTCATCACCTCCTTTCAACCCCCTGAGGGGACCCTTTTAACCAGCATTCGTTTCAAGTCACTGCAGTCAATCGAAGCCGCTGAAAACCCTCTCTTCCGAAGGTCCGCCCAGATGAGAGACAATCGTTGCAGCTTCTCTCCAAAGTCGTCCCATCCCATTTTGACCTCCACCCCTTCTGCTTTGGTAATACAATCGATTCCATACACCTTTTCCATATGGATCTCAGATATTTCCTCAAGGGGAGGCAATTTTTCTTGTCCCGCGATTCTCAAAATCTCCAGGGCCTTGGCGATCAGGTACTTCGCTTCCACTGGATCTTTTTCCAAAACCCGGCGGGTCAAACCAGTGAGATAGGGATAGTTGTATTCATCTCTATCTCCTACGGGAGAAAATATCTCCCCTTTGGTATCGATATAGTAAAGCTCTTCCAATTGAATGATAGCCATCGGTTTCTTCTCTTCTATCTGAATCAATATCTTATGGGGAAAGACCTTCATCACCCGGACCTGCTCAATCCAGGGATGGGATTCCAATCGCTTGACAACCTCCTTCAACTTGACCGAGAAGAGATTGGGCATTCCATCGATCACCGTCAGAGAGAGAAGAGTCTCTTTCGGAATCTTTCGACCTCCTTCCACCTCGACTTCCCTCACTCGAAAACAGGGATCCCCCAAGAGGCGGACATAAATCCAATGGCTGACCAGGAGGAAAAAAGAGAGAAGAAGAAGGTGAAAAGCCACCCGGATTGTTTTTTTCAAGATCCTCAGAAATTTTCCCGCTCCTTTCTCTTCCCTTCCCGCTTTTGGTCGGAGAAACTTTCCCTCTCGTACTTTAACTGTCTCTCCCATCACCCCTCGAATGTGGAGCGTTGAGCGTGGATAGTGGTTTCTAAACATTTAACTTCCACGTTCTACTTTCCACTTTCCACCCTCCAGTTACTACGTTCCACCCCCCATTTTTAAAGAAGCCCCTAACAAAATGCGTTCAACTAAATCTTCAAATGGAATGCCGGCATAATTGGCCGCCATGGGCAAGAGACTCGTCTCGGTCATGCCGGGCATGGTGTTGATGTCAACCACAAACGGATTTTCATTTTCATCGGTCATCAGATCGACCCTCGCCACACCAGAACAATCCAGCTCTTGAAAGGCTCTGAGGCTTATCTCTTGCGCATAGAGGTACTTTTCTCTCGGAATCCGAGCCGGGAGAATGTACTGAGTCTCACCCTTTGTATATTTAGAATGGTAATCGTAGAAGCCGCTCTTGGGGGCGATCTCAATGACGGGTAGAGGAATGTTTTCAAGAATGCCGACGGTGATCTCCCTCCCTTTCATAAATTCTTCTACCAATATCTCCTCATCGTATTCTGCTGCCCTCGTCAGCGCAGGGCCCAGCTCTTCATCCTCCCGAACGATTGAAACACCGATCGTCGACCCCTCTCTGGCCGGTTTGACCACGACCGGCAGGGGAAGGGAAATTCTTTCAGGCAGATCTTCCTTGATCTTCTCTCGTTGAAAAACCTCATAACGAGGAGTTGGAATCTTTTCACAAAGGAAGAATTTCTTGGACATGACTTTGTGCATGGCCAAAGCGCTGGCCAGAACTCCTGACCCGGTGTAGGGAATTCTCATCAACTCCAACATCCCCTGAACGGTTCCATCTTCTCCAAATCTTCCGTGCAGAGCCAAAAAGGCACACTCAATCTTTTCTTTGACCAATTTTTCTGCTATATCGTCTCCCACATCGATCGGGGCCGCCGTATACCCCTTCTCCGTAAGAGCCTTCAAGATGGCCTTGCCCGTCTTCAGGGAAATCTCTCTCTCCCTGGAAAGACCGCCCATCATCACCCCTATTTTCTTCTTCTTGACCGATGGCTCTTTCATCTCCCTGGCGCCAAAACCCCACCGTTTACGTCGAAAATAACTCGATTATCCCCCTCTCCCCTCGCGGGAGAGGGCGGGGGTGAGGGGGGCCATACCATATTCACCCCCACCTCGCTCCTCCCCCACTAAGGGGGAGGATAATCCTGGGTAATTTTCATCGTTCGTGAGTGACGAACCCATCATGCAAAATTTATTTCGGAGTTTGCATTCCGAAATCCGCATCACGCCTCGCCTACCACCTTCACCTCCCTTTCAAGGGAGATGCCCTTTTCTTCATGAATCAGTTTTTCAATGAACTCCATCAACCGGATCACCTCTTCGGCCTTGGCCTTTCCCAGATTGATGATAAAATTGGCATGCCGCTCTGAAACCATCGCCCGACCTATCCGAAACCCCTTCAGCCCAGCTTCTTCAATCCATTTTCCTGCGGGGCCTTCTTTCGGATTTTTGAAAATGGACCCCGCACTGGGATAGTCCAAGGGTTGCTTTTTCTTCCTCATCTCCGAATAACATTTCACCCGTTCAAGAATTTCTTCCTTCTTGCCCGTCTTCAGCTTAAATCGGCCCTTGAGAATAATCCAAGAAGAGGGGATGGCCAACCCTCGATAAGAGAATCGAAGCCTCGAACGGGACCTCTTCACAATTTCTCCGTCTTCCTTCATCAACGTCACCGAAAGAAGCACATCCTTCAATTCGGCACCCCAGGCTCCGGCGTTCATCGCCAAACCCCCTCCCACCGTTCCGGGAATACCGAAGAAGGGTTCGAGCCCCGTGAGTCCCTTCCGGACGGAGAATTGGACCAGCCGTTGCAGGGAGAGGCCCGCTTCCGCGTCTACGACCTCTCCGTCCATCTGAATCTTTTTCATCCCTTTGGCTAAACTGATTACCCATCCACGAACCCCTCTATCCCTCACCACTAAATTTGTCCCCCTCCCTAAAATCAAGAACGGAATTTTTTTTCTCCTTGCGTAACGGACTACCTTTTTCAGCTCGTCCACATTTCTGGGAAACAAAAGGCTGTCCGCAGGGCCTCCCACCTGCATCGATGTAAACTGTCTCATCGGCGCATCGAAAAGAACCTTTCCCTTGATCAACCCCGACGCCCATTTTCTGTAGTCCTTTTGCATCCGCTTCGCGTCTGAGTTCGGAGTTAGGGGTTTTGAGTTCGGAGTTTCTATATATTTCTCCGAACTCCGAACTCATCACTCCGAACTGCTTATAATTGTTTCACTAACTCCTCTGAAACCTGCCAGATGTCTCCTGCTCCCAGGGTGATCACCAGATCCCCCGGAGAGATAATACGGAGAAGATGCTCGACGATTTCCCTCTTATCGGCTAAATAAGTCACGTCTTTATGGCCGTACTCCCGGAGTCCCTCAAAGAGGGTTTTCGATTCCACGCCTTCTATCCGATCCTCTCCTGCGGGGTAGATCTCGGTAAGAATGAGGACATCGGCGTCATAAAAAGCCGTGAGAAATTCCTTGAACAGGGCCTGCGTTCTCGTGTACCGATGAGGCTGAAATACGGCGATGATTCTTTTCCCCCAGCCGGTCCGTGCTGCCTTCAGCGTGGCCATAATCTCCACAGGATGATGACCATAATCATCCACAACGAGGACTCCCTTCTTCTCTCCTTTGATCTGGAACCGTCTCTGAATCCCGCTAAAATCGCGCAGCGTTTCCTGGACGACCCGGAAGGGAATATCCAGTTCAAAAGCGGTGGCCAAGGCCGCGAGGGCATTGTAGACATTGTGGAGCCCCGGCATCTGGAGGCTCAGTCTGCCTATTTCCTGACGCTGGCGGATCACATCGAAGGAGCTAGAGAGCCCTTCGAATATAATCTCCTTGGCCTGGAAGTCAGCCTGCGGGGTTAACCCGTAAGTGGTAAAGCGTTTCTTCAACCTCGGAAGAAGGCTCTGGATGTTCGGATGATCGAGGCAGAGCACGGCCAATCCGAAAAATGGAATCTTGTTCAAAAAGCAGAGGAAAGTCTCTTTGATCTCGTCGATGCCTTTATAATAATCAAGATGGTCCGGGTCGATGTTGGTCACCACGGCAATGGTGGGCATCAGTTTGAGAAAGGAGCCATCGCTCTCATCGGCTTCGGCCACCAGGAATTCACCCTGCCCCAGCCTCGCATTGCTTCCGATGCTGTTGAGCCGCCCGCCGATCACAACCGTGGGATCCAGACCGCCCGCCGCCAAAACAGTCGAAATGAGGGAGGTGGTCGTCGTCTTGCCGTGGGTCCCTGCGATCGCAATCCCGATTTTCATTCGCATCAGCTCTGCCAGCATCTCTGCCCTTGGGATGACGGGGATGAGTCTCTCTTCGGCGGCCTTGACCTCGGGGTTTTGTGGCCGGATGGCTGAGGAGATGACCACCACGTCCGCCTCTTTCAAATTCTCCCTCCGGTGGCCGTAGGAAATTTCGCACCCCAAAGACCGCAGTCTTCGGGTCACCTCTGTCTCCTTGATGTCGGACCCGCTGATATGGTAACCGAGATTGAGTAACACCTCGGCAATCCCGCTCATGCCGATTCCGCCGATGCCCACAAAATGAATATGCTGGATCTTCCCTCTTCGGTACATTCTTAAACCTGAAGTTCAAATGTCAAAATTCAAATGTCAAATGATTGCCAAATGCCAAAATACTCTGTGTCTAAATTTGGTATTTGAAACTTCGGACTTTCAATCTCCTTTGACCTTGAACTTCGGCATTTGACATTTTATCCCGCAACCAACGCATAACAATGATCCACTATCTCTTCTGCTGCCCTTGGTCTCCCCAGCCGTCGAATCGCCTCTTCCATTCTAACACGCTCCTCCGGATGCTCGTAAAAACGAAGGATCATTGGGACGATGGTTCCTCCACTTAACTCCTGATCTAAAATCATTTTGGCCGCACCCAGATCCACTAATTTCTTGGCGTTGATCAATTGATGGTCATGGGCCGCATAAGGATAAGGGATGAGGAGGGCGGCTTTTCCGCAGACCGCCAGCTCAGCCACGGTACTCGCTCCTGACCTGCAGATGACCAGATCAGAGATCTGGTAGTAGGAGGCGAGGTCTTCAAAGAAAGGCCTGACCAACGCTTCAAACCCTCTTTCTCGATACTTCCTTGATACAAAATCGAGATCTTCTTTTCCGGTTTGATGGATGATTTTTAGGGAGGACTTGATTCCTTGAAGGTGATCCAGAGCTTCTATCATCGCCTGATTGATCCGGTGTGCCCCTGCACTTCCTCCAAAGATAAGAAGGGTAAATCGATCCTCTTTCTTCACCAACCGCCTGTCTTCCCTTACAAGGGCAAGGAATTCTTTCCTGATCGGATTTCCAGTCACAAGGGTTTTCTTCTCAGGGAAGTATTTTTTCGCCTCTTCGAAGGAGACGAAGATCCGTTGGCTAAACCATTTTAGAATCCGATTCGTCATTCCAGGCATCACGTTCTGTTCCTGGATGGCCCTCTTCATTCCGAGAAGGAATGCGGCCAACAGAGTGGGCCCGGAGGCATATCCCCCTACGCCCAATACGAAATGGGGTTGAAACTCTTTCAGGATCGAATAAGCTTCGCAGACGGCCATCGGTAAGCTCCGGATGGCTTTAGCCT
Organism: Thermodesulfobacteriota bacterium; assembly: GCA_035319625.1. Lineage (GTDB taxonomy): Bacteria > Desulfobacterota > BSN033 > BSN033 > UBA1163 > UBA1163. The sequence continues at coordinate 20,761 of DATHCH010000303.1, read as the reverse complement.
TTCCCAGAAGAGATTTTCCCTGAATGGGTTTCGCTTGAATCATCTTCAGCGGAAATTTCCCTCCTGGCAAAACTTTGGCTTCGATCCCCCTTTCCGTTCCAATAAATAAAACTTCGTTCCCTTTCTCTCTTTCAACGAATGCCTCGGCAATTGCCATGCCCGGGAAAAGATGACCTCCTGTACCTCCTCCGGCGATCACACACTTCATCGTCGTTCCGCATGGGTCGAAAGGTGAAGAAGTATCCCCACCCCAGCCAAATTGGCGATCAAGGATGTCCCCCCGTAGCTGACGAAGGGGAGCGTCAATCCTTTTGTAGGGAGGAGTCCTAAAACAACTCCCATGTTGATCGCTGCTTGGAGGGAAATCATCAACGTAATCCCCAACGCCAAATAGACGCCAAACCGATCCTCGAGGGAAAGCGCGATCTGGATACCCCTGAGGGCTATAATGAAGAAGAGGAGCACAACCACCATGGCGCCCAGCAAGCCCAACTCCTCTCCGATGACGGAAAAGATGAAGTCTGTGTGGGGAGCGGGAAGGAAGAAGAGTTTCTGCTTTCCTTCTCCCAGCCCTAACCCGAACAGGCCTCCAGAGCCAAAGGAGAGGAAGGATTGAATAATTTGGAAACTCGTGCCACTGGGGTCTTCCCAGGGCCGGATGAAACTCATCAACCTCTTATAACGATATCCCACATTCATTAAAAGGGCATAAGCCATTGGAATAGCGATCAAAAAGGCACTCGCAATATAAATCACCCTGGCACCGCTGACGAAGAGAAGGAGAAAGACCATCACGGTGAGAAAAAAGGCTGCTCCGAAATCGGGTTCCTTCATCACCAAAGCGATGACGAGACCAGAGAGAAGAACCGGGGGAAGAAACCCGAAGGAGAAGCTCCGAATCTTCTCCTCTTTTTTAGCTAACAGGTACGCAAGAAAGATCACCAAACCCAGCTTAGCAAGCTCCGAAGGTTGAAAGGAGAAAGACTGGATCTTCAGCCAACGCATCGCCCCACCGCTTCGGTGCCCGATGCCCGGAACCAACACGACCACCAAGAGAAGAACGGAAAAGATGAGAATGGGATAGGCAACGCGCCTTAGAATTTCATAGGGCAAGAACATCATGACGAGCATCAGAGCGAAACCCACCGCTGCGTAAAGTGCCTGCCTCTTCAGAAAGTAGTAAGGGTCTCCGAAACGATCCCCGGCGATGATTGCACTGGTGCTGTAAACCATCACAATCCCGATTCCCACGAGCGCAAGGACTGCAAACAGCAGGATAAAATCGAGCCTCTTTCTACCCTTCATATCTTATGTTCGGAGTTTGGAGTTCGGAGTGTTGATTTATAACCAGGCTCCGAACGCATTACTCCGAACTATTTACTCCGCCTTTCAAAGGCGGTAAACGGCTTCCTTAAATACTCTTCCCCTCTCCTTATAATCCTTGAACATATCAAAGCTCGAACAGGCCGGTGAGAGGAGGACCACCTCTCCTGCTCTCGCTTTCTCGTGGGCGAGGAGCACAGCCTCTTCCATGGTTTCCACCAGGACCGTATCGGTCAGCCCTCCAAGCTCCCGGTTCATTCTCTCCCTCGCCTCTCCGATCAGGATCAAATGTTTGACCCGTTTCCGAATCAATTCTTCAAGGGGACCTAAATCCCCGTTTTTGTCCTTCCCTCCCGCAATCAGGATGATGGGTTCTGAAAAACTCTGAAGAGATTTGACCACGGAACCGACATTCGTTCCTTTGGAGTCATCGTAGAAGCGAACCCCCCCGACCTCCCGGACAAATTCGAGGCGATGCTCGAGACTTTCAAACCGGTTGAGAACGGCCTGGACCGCTCTTTTCGAGCAACCGAAGCTCCTGGCCGCGGTGAGGGCTGCCATCATATTCTCCACATTGTGGATTCCCTTCATGGGAGCTTTCGCCAAGGAATACTTTTCTCTTTTCCCTGCGAGTCTGAGGAAGATCGATTGGCCATCGGAGAAAGCGCCCTCGTCAGGCTTATCGCTCAAGCTGAAAAAAACTTTTCTCCCCCTCACGCCCACTCCGGACTTCATCACGATGGGATCATCTCTGTTCAGAACAGCCAGATCCCCGGAATTCTGATTCGCAAAAATCCTGACCTTGGCCTTGATGTAGTCCGTGTAACTGGGATAACGGTCCAGATGATCCTCCGTGATATTTAGAAGAACAGCGATTCGGGGACGAAAATCCTCGATGGCCTCTAACTGAAAACTGGAGATCTCAACCACCAACACGTCCCATCGATCTCTTCCGTCTGCAAAAAGGACGAGTGGCTCTCCGACATTACCTCCCACCCCTACTTTTTTCCCATCCTCTTTCAGCATCTCGCCAATCAACATGGTGGTCGTTGTCTTTCCGTTGGTTCCTGTGACCGAGATGATGGGGACCTGGATGAAATGGTAAGCGAGTTCAATTTCGCTGATCACCCGAACTTTTTTCTTGAGGGCCGCCTGAATGGGCTCGATGCTCAGGTCCACGCCTGGGCTCACGACAATCATATCCTGTTTTAGAAAGGTCTCTGCTCGATGGCCCCCCCATTCCGTGGAAATATCCAGGCCCTTCAACTCTTCAACAGCCTCCTTCATCTCCCCTTCCGGCTTCACCTCTGTCGCGGTGACAAGAGATCCTTTTGACTTAAGGAATTTCGCTGTCGCTATTCCTGTTCGGGCCATGCCCACCACCAAAACTTTTTTGCCAAAAAGGTCCATCTCTATTTCCTTAAAAAAATGCCGATGTCAAACCTTAATTCTGGAATAATGGAATATTGGAATGATGGGTAAAAACATTCCTATTCGCATTTAAACCCAATATTCCAGCATTCCATTCTTCCAATATTCCATGTCTTATCTCAACTTCAATGTGCTGATCGCAATCAGTCCGAGGATAATGGCGATGACCCAGAATCGGACAATGATCTTTGGCTCGGCCCAGCCCTTCAACTCAAAATGATGGTGAATGGGTGCCATTCTGAAGACCCGTTTCTTGCGAACCTGGTAAGAGACGACCTGGATGATGACCGAAAGCGCCTCGATCACAAAAATCCCGCCTACAATGACCAAGAGAAACTCTTGTTTCGTGATCACAGAAATCGTCCCAAGGGCTGCCCCCAGGGAGAGAGAACCTACGTCACCCATAAAAACCTGAGCTGGATATGTATTGAACCAGAGAAACCCCAGACCCGAACCGACCAGGGCCCCGCACAAGATGGTCAGTTCACCGCTTCCTCTGACAAAAGGAATTTGGAGATAGCTGGCGAATTTGAAGTTTCCCGCAAGATAGCAGAAGAGCATAAAGGTGGCGCTTGCAATGAGCACGGGTCCGATGGCCAATCCGTCCAACCCGTCAGTCAGGTTGACCGCATTGGCCGAACCCACGATGACGAACATGGCAAAGAGAATGTACCATTCCCCAAGGTCCGGCATCACTTTCTTAAAAAAGGGAAAGATCAACCTGGAATCGTGATCAATCGTGTTGAACAGGATGAAGCTGACGACAAGTCCCATGCCCACCTGAATAGGAAACTTATATCGAGCCCGGATGCCGATGCCTTTCTTATCCCTGAGCTTTTTATAGTCATCCCAAAAACCGAGGAGGCCGAACGCCAAAGTGGTCACCAAAACGATCCAGACGTGGGGATTCGTCAGGTCGGACCAGAAAAGGGTTGGGACGAGAATGCCGGCCAGAATAAGGCTTCCTCCCATTGTAGGAGTCCCATTCTTGACCATGTGACGAGAAGGGACATCCTTCCTCACCACCTGTTGAATCTGAAAAGCCCTCAACTTCTTGATCAGCCAGGGCCCGATGATAAAACTGATGAGAAGAGCGGTGAGAATAGAGCAAATGGTCCTGAAGGTGATATACCGGAAGACATTGAAGAAAGAAAATAACCCGTGAAGGGGATAAAGGAGATGATATAGCATTCTTTAGACCCTCCCCTCTGCCAAACCCTCTACGATCTTTTCCATGGCCATCCGCCTCGAACCCTTGACCAATATCCAATCCCCGCTTTGGATCATCTGCCTTAGCAGAGAGATGGCTTCTGAATGACTCTCCACAATCCTTGCCCTCTCCATTGGAAGCCCGCGGCGAATCGCTGACTCGACGACAATGGGCGCTTCATCTCCCATGACGAGGAGGAAGTCAATCGAGAGGTCACACACCTTTCTCCCTATTTGTTCGTGAGCTTCGTTCGTAAAACTTCCAAGCTCTAACATATCCCCCAACACAGCGATAGCCCTTCCCATTCCCTTCACCTCTGCAAGGGTCTCGAGGGCGACTCCCGTCGAGTGAGGATTGGCATTGTACGCATCGTTGATCAGAGTCCGTCCGCCCTTGAGGGGAATAACCTCCATCCTCATGGGGAAAGGACGAAAGTTCTCCAGGGCCTCCCTGGCCCGATCCACCTCCACTCCGAAAAGGCACGCCACCGCCATGGCAGAGATGGCATTCGGGATGAAGTGTCTTCCCAACAGCCGGAGATGAATATCCAGCGCTTCTCCCTCCAGAATCAAAGTGAAAGAGGTCCCTTGCGCGCTACGAAGTCGAATCTCTTTCGCCATGACGTCCGCAGGGTGTTCGGTCCCGAACGTAATCTTTTGGCCGGGGTAATCCCTTGCCAGATCTACCACTCGGGGATCATCCTGATTCACCAGAATCGTTCCGTCCCTTCTCATCCTTCGGAAGAGTTCCCCCTTCTCCTCTTTCAATCTCTCCAAACTCCCCATGCCCTCGAGATGAACCGTCTGGATGTTCGTGATCAGCCCCACATCGGGTTCCGCAATCTGGGCCAGCCTTCCGATCTCACCCGGCACATTCATCCCCATCTCAAGGACCACGATCCTCTCTTTCTCGGTGAGCGTCAGGAGTGTCAGAGGGACCCCAATCAAGTTGTTCAAATTCCCCTTCGTTTTGAGAATGGGGAAAGTCGTCTCAAGGCATACAGCAATCATTTCTTTCGTCGTTGTCTTACCGTTGCTTCCGGTCAAAGCCACCAGCGGGATATCGTATTTGCGTCTCCAACCCTGAGCGATATTTCCTAACGCGGAGAGGGTGTCTTCCACAGCGATCACCGCTCTGGACCGATAACCATTCCATCGAATGTCTCCGACCTTCCCCTCCTCGATCAACACGCCTCCCGCCTTTTTTCGAAGGGCCTCTAAGGCAAAACGATGGCCGTCAAAGCGGGGGCCTTTCAGGGCGACAAAAAGTTCTCCCTCAGCCACCGTTCTTGAATCCGTGGAAATCCCTTGAAAGGAGGAGTCTCCCTTCCCCTGCAAGAGTTTCCCTCCTGTGACCTTCAAAACCTCATCAATGGTAAGGATCACTCTTCCTCCAGGGCCTTTTTGGCTTCGATGCGATCGTCAAAGGGAAATTTCTTCTTTCCGATGATCTGATAATCCTCGTGTCCTTTTCCGGCGATGAGTACCGTATCCGAGGGGAGAGCCAATCGGATCGCTGTGCGAATCGCTTCTCTTCGATCCGGCACTTTCAAATACCCCTTTCCTGATCTCCATGACTTGATTTCATCCTCGTCCCACTCTTTTAGATGAAGAGATTTTAAACCCCTTTCCACCTCATCCAAGATGGTCAACGGGTCTTCTGTCCTTGGATTGTCCGAGGTGAGAATCGCGAGATCGCTGTACCTCCCCGCCACCTCTCCCATCAAGGGTCGCTTTGTCCGATCCCGGTCCCCACCGCATCCGAAGACAGTGATCATCTTTCCGTTGTTCTGGGTTCCGTCCTTTAAGATATTCTTCAATCCCAACAGAACCCGTTCCAAGGCATCGTGGGTGTGTGCATAGTCGATAATAACGTGAATGTCTCTCTTATTCTCGACCTTCTCAAATCTTCCTGAAATGCCTTCCAATCCCTCCACTCCTTCTTTTAGGGTTTCTAACGGGACCTCCATGGCCGTCCCAACAGCCACAGCCGCCAGGATATTATAGAGATTGAAGTCTCCCGTGAGTTTCGAGTGGATCGAAAGATCGCCCTTCGGAGTTTTGATCCGGCAGGATAGACCTTCAAAGGAGGAGGTCACCTGATTCGCCGTAACATCGCAGGAAGGGCTCAACCCATAACGGACGACGGGCATTTCCAGCCCTTTGACCATCTCCTCCCCTCTGGGGTCGTCATGGTTCGTCACAGCAAATCGTTTCTCCTTACGACTCTTCATTAAATGATCCGAGAATAGCCTCCTCTTGCTCTCGAAATACTGCTCTAAGGTCTTATGATAATCGAGATGTTCGGAGGTCAAATTTGTAAACACCACACCATCAAATTGGCATCCAAAGACACGATCGAGGTCAAGCCCATGGGACGAAACTTCCATAATCACATGAGAGGTCCCTTCATTGACCATCTCCCAAAGGATTCTTTGTAGGTCCAACGACTCCGGCGTGGTATTGGGAGCAGGTGTTGTCTTTCGGCCGAACCGGTAATTGATCGTTCCGATCACGCCTACGGTCCAACCGGCGTTTTTGAAAATGGACTCTAACAAATAGGTGGTGGTGGTCTTTCCGTTTGTCCCGGTGATACCAATGAGGCTGACCCGGGACGATGGATCACCATAAAAGTTTGAGGAGATCTTTGCCAGGGCCCGGCGGCTATCGGGAACGACAACCATGGTTCGATCGGAGACTTCTTGCCCTTCTTCCAGGACAACAGCCTCTGCTCCTCTTTCGATCGCCTCTCTAACAAATTGGTGCCCGTCTACTGCCATCCCTCGCATGGCGGCAAAAAGAAAATCTTTCTCTACCTGTTTCGAGTGGTAAGCGATCCCCTTGATCTCCTTTCGGGTCTCTCCGGCGATTTTCTTGATCTCCACGCCTTCTAATAATTTCTTCAGTTCCATATGGGTTATTGTGGCCCTAATCCCTCCCATCTCCCCTTTAGCAAAGGGGGGGAAGGGGGGTTACGATGAAGATCGAAACTTCAAGAAACAGATATCCCCTTTCTCGATCACTGTCCCCGGCCGGGGAGTCTGCTCCACGACCTTTCCATTCCCTGAGACCTTGATGATTAGTCCCCGCCCTTCTATGCGGCTCAAGGCATTCCGCATGGACAGCCCCTTAAGGTCTGGCATCACAACCGTTTCTGCTCCCTTACCCACCTTGATCTCGTCGATCAAGGGTTGGGCTTCCGACATCTCTTTTCGGGGCGCGGCGTTGAGTTCGTTCTTCACAATCATCGTCCCCCTTGGGACCACATGGAGGTACGGAAGAACCTTTTCCATGATCGCTTTAAATATCGGAGCAGCAACCACTCCTCCGTAGTTACCTCCCTGCGGCTCATCAATGACGACTAAGAGTGCGAGCTTAGGTTCCCCGGAAGGGGCGAATCCCATAAAACTACTGGTGTAGCGGGTTTCGGAGTACCCGCCCAATAAAGAATCGACCTTCTGCGCCGTTCCCGTTTTTCCGGCCACGTCGTATCCTGCGGGCACTGCTCCTTCCCCTGTCCCTCCCTTCTCCGTCGTCGTCTTAAGTAGTGCCGTCACCTTTTCAGCCGTCGCCCCTGAAATGACCTTCCTGATGGTCTCCGGCTGAAACGATTGGACCACCTCCCCTTTCTCATTCAGAGTCTTCTCTACAACATAGGGCCTCATCAGGAACCCGCCGTTGGCAATGGCTGACAGAGCGGTCACCAATTGAATCCCCGTCACTGAAATTCCCTGGCCGAAGGAGATGGTATCCAGGGCAACCGGCGGCCAATACCTTGGGTGGTGAACGATTCCTTTCCCTTCTCCCGGGAGATTAATTTGAGTCTTCTCACCGAATCCGAAGGCGGCGATATATCGGTAGAAACGCTCCCTGCCCATCTTCTCGCCCACTTTCGATGCCCCGATATTACTGGAGAACTTGAGAATCTGTTGAAAGGTAAGCCACCCATGTTTGGAGGTATCATGGATCGTCCGGTCATATACCGTGTACGAGCCATTCTCACAAAAGAAGGAATCGGAGGGCCGAACCACCTGCTCCTCCAAGGCGGCCGCGGCGAGAAAAACTTTAAAGAGAGAACCGGGCTCAAAGACATCAGAGATAGCCTCGTTCCTCCAGCTTTTGGAGCGGTACTGGATGAACTGGTTTGGATTAAAAGTCGGGTAGGAGGCCATGGCCAGGATCTTTCCGGTCGAGGGATCCATGGCAATAACCATGCCTCCCTTCGCTCCCCACCTTTCGACACCTCGATCCAGCTCTGTCTCGGCGATATGCTGAACGGCCTTGTCGACGGTCAAGACGATATTCCGGTAATGATCCTCCTTTTCAAAGGGAACGTTGCCCATGGCAATTTGCCGGCCGAGGGCATCTCTGGCGGCCGTCCATACACGGTTCTCTCCGTTGAGCAAGGCGTCGTATTGGAACTCTATTCCCTCCAGACCTTTCGAATCGAGGCCTACGAAACCAATAAGATGAGCGGCCAGTTGGGAATTCGGATAGAAACGCCGGTTCTCATTTAAGAAAGAAACGCCGGGCAGCTGAAGGGCCTTGATCCGTTCGGCTTCCTTTGAGGAGATTTTTCTTTGAACCCATTCAAAAGGTCGATGGGTCTTCAATCTCTGTTTCAATTCCTCCCGATCGATCTGAAGAATCGAGGCAAGCTCTCTGGCTGTTTTCTCTACGTCAACGACTTTCCGAGCATCGACATAAACCGATTCGACCTCAATGCTGACTGCCAATTCATCTCCATTGCTATCGTAAACCGTCCCTCGTTTGGGAACGAGGGGGATCTGAACATGCTGCTGTTGTGCGGCCAGCTTATAGAGCTGCTCTTTTTTCAGCACCTGAAGCTGAAACATTCTCCCCATAACGAATACAAAACAGACGAAGAGGAGACACGAGAGAAAGACGATCCGGACCTTGAACCAATTCATAGATTTCTGTTTCATCGGATCACAATCATCTGGTCAGGTTTAGGCTTAGACATACTCAACTCCTCTGCAGCAAATTTTTCAATCCGCGCATAGGACTTGAGCGTAGCGATCTCCAGCCGCAACTTCTTATTGGCTTCGGTAAAGGCCCTCTCCTCCTTTAGGGCATTCGAAATTTCGTATCCGAGTTGGATCACCTGAATTCTCGACCAGACATAGAACAAGGATCCCCCGATGAAAAAAAGGGTGAGGAGACTGAAAAGGATGAGGGAATTTAGTTTTATTCCTTTCGGCCCGGACCTTGAATCTTCTTCTGTCCAGAGGATTCGATCTCCATTTTTGTCGATTGCCTTTGCCATGTTAAATTCTCTCCGCACACCTCAGTTTGGCACTCCGGGATCGAGGATTTCTCTTCTGTTCTTCTTCAGACGGCGTCACGGGTTTTTTCGTCAGGATAACCATCTTTTCCTGTTTCTCCAGGGCTCGGAACGTCTCCTTGACCATTCGATCCTCGAGGGAGTGAAAAGAGATGACGCACATCCGTCCGCCCTTTTTTAAGATCTTCCATCCTGTTTCCAGTATTTTTTGCAAATTCTCCAATTCCTCATTCACCCTGATACGCAGGGCTTGAAACGTTCTTGTGGCGGGGTCAATTCTCCGGGAATGAAATCGTCTTGGGATGGCATGGTGGACAATCTTTCTTAAAGCCTGGGTCGTCCGGATGGGTTCTCGTTCTCTTTCCTCCACGAGGGCTCTGACAATTCGCTTGGCCCATCTTTCCTCTCCATATTGAAAGAGGATGGATTCCAGCTCTTCCGACGAAAGGTTATTGACCAGGTCAGCCGCTGTCTCGTCAATCCGTTGGTCCATCCTCATATCCAGAGGGCCCTCTCCTTTGAAACTAAACCCCCTTTCCTCCCTTTCCAGTTGAATGGAAGAAAGCCCTAAATCGAGCAGGATCCCATCGGCGGATTCGGCCTTCATCAGGTCGGGAAGATGGACGAAATTTTCTCGGATTAGTTTGACCCGATCACCAAAGGATAGAAGTGTTTTTTTTGCCTCAGACAGGGCCTCTTCATCCCACTCCATTCCGATAAGCATTCCATCCGGTGCGGACCTCTTCAAAATTTCAAAAGCGTGCCCGCCCCCTCCCAGAGTCGCATCCACATAAGTATGACCGGGTTCACATCTTAAAAATGCCATCACCTCTTCAACCATGACGGAAATGTGTCGTGATCCCATAGTGACGTGATTCGTGGCTCGTAGTTCGTGATCCGATAAGTTCACGATTCACCAATCACGATTCACGAGTGGCGGTTATATTCCCAGATTGGCCAAAGTATCCCTGATTTGATCAAAACCCTCTTCTGCCTGTTGAGCGACTTCCTGCCAACGCTCCTTGGCGAAGATTTCCACGAATCGTCCTTCGCCCACCAAGACAATATCTTTTTGAAGGGTCGCATAATCTCTTAACGTCTGGGGGATGAGAAGCCTTCCGTGCTTGTCGATGAGGCAATCGATCGCACTCGAATAAAAGAACCTCAAAAAAGCACTCGTTTCTTTTCTGACGAGTGAGAATGAACTCACTTTTTGCTCTACTAAAGTGAACCATTCTTCGTAAGGAAATGCGACCAGACAGCGGTCAAAATTGGTGATGACTAATCGGTCGTCATATTTCTTGCTGAGAATCTCTCGAAACTTTGAAGGAATGCTGATTCGACCTTTAGAGTCTATGGTGTGCTCATACCGACCCCGAAACATTGCTTCATCCCCCGCATTTTAGAAATCCATACCACCTTTTCCCACTTTTTACCACTTGGGATGTACAAATACCCTGAAAATTTAAATTTGTCAAGTAAAATTTTATACTTAATGCAATTTTTTATTTTGACCCGGTTGACCCCAACATCTATTCAAACCAGGCCACTTTGACCCCGTATTTGGGCCCTCTGTTTCCGATTGATTCTCTTGTAATCGGTGCTCTGTTCCGCCTTCCGACAGGCAGCATCGAGAGAAGCTCAATAACCCCCCTCTATTCCCCCCTTAGTTTAAGGGGGGATGAAGGGGGGTTAGGCTTAGCGAGTTCACCCAGTTATTCACGCAGGCTAAAGCCGGCTACAATTTTGATTACGGATTACGCGTTATTTCTTATCCAATTTGACAAGACTTTCCGTCCCGTCTAAAATGTTTTTGATGGCATCAGAGGCGATCAAAAAACGTGTAGAAAAGCTCCGGGAGGAGATCGAATATCATAATTACCGCTACTACGTCCTTGATCAGCCGGAAATTTCTGACGTTCAATATGACCGGCTGATGAGGGAGTTGGAGAAGCTTGAAAAGGATTACCCCGAGCTTCGCTCTCCCAATTCGCCCACTCAGAGAGTCGGCGCGACTCCCTTAGAAGAATTCGAGATCGTCAGGCACACCGTCCCAATGCTCAGCCTCGCGAATGCCTTCGACGAAACAGAGGCAAGGGATTTTGATAAACGGGTCAAGAAATTCTTGGGAACGCCCGAAGAGATCGAGTATGTCGCAGAGCCTAAGTTCGACGGCCTGGCCATTGAGCTCGTTTACGAACGTGGCCAGTTCGTCGTAGGCTCGACCCGTGGTGATGGAGTTAACGGCGAAAACATCACACAGAATCTCCGCACCATCAGGACCATTCCTCTTCAGCTTATTCGAAAGGAACTCCCAGCCCCGGAGCGGTTAGAAGTTCGGGGGGAAGCAATCATGCAACTCAAAAAATTTAGGGAGCTCAACCGCAAGCGTGAAGAGATCGGCGAGCCTCCTTTCGCCAACCCTCGAAATGCAGCCGCCGGTTCCGTTCGACAGCTCGACCCGAAGATCACGGCAGAACGGCCGCTTGAAACCTATTTCTATGCTCTGGGCGAAGTGAGAGGTTGGACGTCTAAAACCCAGTGGGAGATTCTCAAGACCCTTCCAAAATGGGGCCTCAGGACGAATCCTCATGTTCGGAAATGCAGAGGCATCGAAGAAGTCCTCGCCTATTACCATGAGATGAATGAGAAGCGAGAGACCCTCCCCTATGAGATTGACGGAACTGTGATCAAGGTCAATCGTCTGGATCTCCAAGCCAGACTTGGAGAAATCGCCCGTAGCCCTCGATGGGCACTGGCCTTCAAATTTCAACCCAAACAGGAGACGACAAAGATACTGAATATCAGGGTCCAGGTCGGAAGGACGGGAGCACTCACACCAGTGGCCGTGATGGAGCCGGTGAAAGTGGGAGGCGTTGAGGTCAGCCGGGCCACGCTTCACAATCAGGATGAGATTGATAGACTGGATGTGAGGATCGGCGATACCGTGGTCATCCAGAGAGCCGGGGATGTGATTCCCGAAGTCGTCGAGGTCATTACCTCAAAGAGGAAGGGAACCGAAAAGAAATTCAAGATGCCATCTAAATGCCCGGTGTGCGGGGCAGAGGTGGTCAAAGAGGAAGCCATTCACAGGTGCATCGGTCTGGACTGTCCTGCCCAGTTGAAAGGCCGGATCAGACATTTCGCGTCCAAGCGGGCAATGGATATCGAAGGTCTTGGCGTCAAACTGATTGATCAATTGGTGGACAAAGGTTTGGTCAAAGACGTAGCAGATATTTACTATATCAATAAAGAAAAACTCATCGAGTTGGAGCGAATGGCAGATAAATCAGCCCAAAACATCATTGATGCCATTGAAAAAAGCAAGACCAAACCTCTATCGAAGTTTCTCTATGCCCTTGGTATCCGCCACGTAGGAGAGACCACGGCAGAAGACCTGGCTCGGAATTTCCAACGGCTTGACGATTTCTTCCACCTCTCAGAGGAGGATCTCATGGAGGTAGAAGGGATAGGTCCGGAAGTCGCAGCAAGTGTGCATCAGTTCTTCAGAGACAAGAAGAACAGGGAGTCCATCGATCGATTGAAAAAGGCAGGGGTGAAGGTGATCGAGCCCAAACTCAAGGAGAAGGGAAAGTTGGCAGGCAAGACCTTCGTTTTCACAGGAGCACTCAAAAGTTTTGAAAGGGATAAAGCTCGAAATCTGGTGGAATCTTTAGGCGGGATGACGACCTCCGCTGTTTCGAAGAAAGTGGACTTTGTGGTGGTGGGCGAAGACCCGGGCTCCAAGTTCGACAAAGCCAAGGAATTGGGTATCAAGACTTTAACCGAAGAAGAATTTAAGAAAATGGTTGGTTAAAAAGGGAAGCATGGAAGCTTATAAACATTCCCAGCATGAGCTGGAGATTTTGCGCCTTCTTACCTGGGGCGAAAAAGAGATCGACGCAGGCAAGGGGTATGACCTTGAGGTGGTTTTCGCTGAAGCCGATTCCTTGCTAAAAGAGATGAAATCTTGAAAGTTCTTTTCACTCCTTCGGGACACAAACGGTTCCTTGCAGCCATTGCTCAAAAACCGTCTGGATCGTAGCTGTCTGGCACGGCGCTCAACTTCCGGAAGAACCAATTGGGGCATAAAGCTCCCAACAATATCCAGGGTAGGCAAAAGGGAGCAGGCTCTTTGGAATTTGGGATATCCATGATTTTCACCACAGAAACCCTTTAAATGTTAAACGGCATTGATGCTGTCCTGCAGAGGATGGTTGAGGACGCGCTTGTAAAGGAAGACCAGGGCATTCATCGCCTGGTTCTGGGTGGCGGGAGCAACGTTTGCGTGTACGGCGAGGTCGGTCAGGAACGATTCGATCTTGGCTTCGGCGGGAAGAGGGCCTCAGGGGACCGCATGCTGTGGAAACGAACAAACCGCACGATCCAGTCCACGTAGGATCGCTCGGTGTGAATAGAGTAGTGGTGCAGACGGAGTAGCTGTCGGACTTGATCGAGGAGTTTTGGCTGTTGACTTTTTGCCGAGTCAGGCATATAAGACTCCCATAATGATACCCCGAGATCGCTGATAACGGCATCGGGCAAAATTGCCCCAAAATCGTATTATTATCGCATTATCAGGGCAAAATGGCAAGTTAATCAATGGTTATTCTGCTGCGGCTCTGTTGGTGATGATACGTAATTTATGATTCTTAGGGGAAATACGTGAAAGTCTTAGCGCTCAATGGAAGTCTAAGAGGGGCTGGGGGAGCTACAGGTAAGATTCTTCAGAGTATAAAAACGGGCGTCGAGAGGGCAGGTGGAATCTGGAATGTGGTAAACCTTTCGGAACTAAAGATTGAAACTTGCCGCGCATGTAATCACTGTCAGAAAACAAAATTGTATAAATGTATCTTCGACGGCAAAGATAATACGGAAGAAATCTTCGGCAAGATGGCGGATGCCGATATGCTGATTTATGCATCTCCCGTTTATGTGTTTGGTGTGTCAAGTCTTCTCAAACGTTTTCTTGAGAGACTTCATTCTCGCGCTCCTGTTGCGGAGGTTCTATTAACGAAATCCGGATTATTCTTTCATGCCACAGATCAATCACTTTCAAGCAAACCTTTTATCTCAATAGTAGTATGCGATAATATTGAAAACCTCACAGTTCGCAATACGAAAGAGTATTTCCGAATTTTTGGACGCTTCATGGATGCGCCTCATATAGCGCATTTGGAACGTCGGAGTGCGGCGGCATGGATAGCCGCTCTGGCAGGAACCGGCAAAAAGGCGAAAGAGAATGCGGAAAGTGTTCTGGATGCTTATGTCAGCGCTGGAGAGGAACTGGTGTTAAAAGGATGTATTTCGAGAAGAACAAAGAAAATCGCAGAGCGGCCTTTCATAAAAATTCCATTTCCGGTGCGTATGGCGCGGCACATTCCGGCGTTTCGGCCGTTTATTGAACAGGAAGTTTGCAGGCGCTCAAGTAACATAAGCAGCATGGTTGGAGTAAAAGGAGAGTAAAAGTGGGAAGTAAAAGGGGTCGGTTTTATTTAAAGAACATTATAACCAAATAATCCAGCCGAACGCTGTGCTACGGCTGATTTTTTTCGTTATGCGCCAAACAATTACGACATGAAGAAAGACCCGTAATGCTAGTCGGCGGCGTACTTTGCAAAAAGACCCGTTGCTACCAAGGCGTCTCTGGAACCCTAAACTGACTGTAAACGGATCCCTCATATGGAAAAGCAGTTACAAACAATACTAATGCAACCTGACACCGTTCTACTTGTTGGATCGGGGGTATCTTCCGATAAAGGGCATGGGGGTCACCCATTAAAAGGCAGGTCTTGCAATCAAGCAATGACGGAAAAGGAGGGATAGGGACGTACTAAAATGAATTAAATAATCTTGACAAATTCGAGGTCCAAAGTACCGAAAGAGCACGGGCGTTTATCAACGCGCCAGAGGCAACACAAACTGCCAAATATCGCTTTCGGGATGATTACACGAAGCAGTGAATCGAGAGTGGAAATCTTTGCGGTGCATGAAACTCGATGGAGACAATCAATCGAAGTTCCGTTGAGATTATGCTTTCCCCTGGGACTTGAGATAATCTTTCCAGAAAGGTGAGATATCCCTCAACCTCTGAATAATCGGCGGAAGATGTTCGATGATATAATCCATCTCCTCTTTTGTGTTGTAGACGGACAGGCTGAAACGAATCGACCCGTGGGCAGCGGTGAAAGGAACACCCATGGCCCTGAGGACATGCGAAGGTTCCAGTGAACCGGATGTGCAGGCGGAGCCTGAAGAGGCGCAGATACCGAGATCAGAAAGCAGAAGGAGAATGGATTCTCCTTCGACATATTCAAAACTAACGCTCACGGTGTTGGGAAGTCGGTGAACCCGATCCCCATTCACTAAGGTATTTGGAATCTTCTCCAAGAGCTTTGCCTCGAGATAATCCCTCAGGGCTTTGACCCTTGTGTTCTCTTCATCGAGATGCTTTTTGGCCAGCTCGCACGCCTTCCCAAGCCCGATGATGTAAGGGACGTTCTCTGTTCCTCCCCTTCTCCCTTTCTCCTGGTGGCCACCGATCAAGAACGGAGAAAATTTCGTTCCTTTTCGGATGTAAAGAACCCCAATCCCCTTGGGCGCATGGAGTTTGTGGCCGGAGATGGAAAGCATATCCAGCTTCGATTTTTTCATGTTGAGAGGGATCTTCCCCGCTGCCTGGACTGCATCGCTATGAAAAGAAATTCCCCTCGCCTTGACAATCTCACCAATCTCTTCGATCGGGAAGATCACTCCGGTTTCATTATTGGCATACATAATGGTGACCAGAGCCGTTTCATCGGTAAGCGACTCCCTCAAATCATCCAGATCTAACCGTCCCTCTCGATCCACAGAAAGTTCAGTGATGTGGTAGCCCTTTCGGCCTAAATAGGTCGCCACATTCCCAATGGCAGGATGTTCCACCCGGGTGGAGATGAGGTGCCGCCTTTCCGTATAGGAATCGAGTGTCCCTAATATTGCCGCATTATCACTTTCCGTCCCACAACTGGTGAAAACAACCTCCGAAGGCTCTGCTCCTAAAAAATCTGCCACCTTCCCCCTCGCCTCATCCACCTTCTTTTGAACCTGTCCTCCGAAGAAGTGCATGCTCGATGGATTCCCATAATATTCGGAAAAATATGGGAGCATCACCTCCAACACCTCTGGAGCTACTTTTGTCGTTGCATTATTGTCCACATAGACGGTCTTCACGGCCTGACCTCCTCTACTTCAATATCGTCGCTCACAAATTCCCTTAACTTCGATTCGACATATTGTTTCAAAGTAAATTCAGAGCTGGGGCAGAAGGAACACTTTCCCCTCAATGCCACCAAAACCTTGTTGCCCTCGATATCGATCAAATCTAAATCTCCACCGTCCGCTTTTAAAGCCGGGATGATCTCCCTTCCCAATGTCTCTTCGATCAATTTGATTTTCTGAATGTTCGTCAACTTCTTTTTCTCTGGCTTTGGAGGAGGTGCCTCTTTCTCCATCTCCTTTCTCACTTTCTCGATGATGGCTTCGATCTTTGGATGGCACTGGCCACATCCTCCGCCGGCCTTGGTGTAATAGGTCACCTGTTCCACTGTCTTGAGATTGTTCTCACGAACGGCCTTGATAATTTCTCTGTCCGTCACACCGAAGCAATTGCAGATCACCTCAAAATCTTCTTTCGTTACTTTCTGTCCGCGATAATTGGCGATCGCAGCATCGAGAGCTTCTCTTCCCATCACCGAGCAGTGCATCTTTTCTTCGGGAAGTCCTCCCAGATAATTAGCAATATCCTGATTGGTGATCTTCGCTGCTTCATCAAGCGTCTTCCCCTTGATGATCTCGGTCAAGGCAGAAGAGGAAGCAATGGCACTGGCACAGCCAAAGGTCTTGAACTTCACATCTTTGATCCGTTTCTTCTCATCCAATTTGAAGGTGAGTCTCAGAGCATCCCCACAGGCCAGCGACCCAACTTCACCTTCCCCGTCCGGATTTTCGATCTCTCCAACATTTCTCGGATTCAGAAAATGATCTTTGACCTTCTCTGTATAATCCCACATAGGAAACCCCCAGTATTTTTATTAACCATAAGTTATTATAAATTCAATCCCTTTACACCGTCAACCTTTTTAATTCAAGGATACCTTTTTATGGAAATCCCATGCGCAAAAATAGCTTGATTCAATTCCTATTATTCATTACTATTTAACAAAATCGGTCAAAATAGAATTGTTTCCCCCTTACCTAACCCTTCCCACCTTGAGGGGGAGAGAAGCGTGGGGGATGAGGAGATTTGATGAAATTGGATAAAGAGTCTCTGATCGATCTGATCTGCAAACATTGTAACTTCTATAAAGAATCTGAAAAGGACCTGGAATGCGGGGCTTACAAAATCCTTAAACGACTTTTGGAAAAGAAGATCATTACCCATAAAGAGATTTCCGATGCCCTCCGAGAATAAATACGTCATTCTGACCCCTCACTCCGTTCTAAAAAACCTCGAAGAACCCTACCTCTACGATATCGAAAAAGATGAACTTTACGAACTCAATGCGGATGCCTATCAATTTCTGCTCAAGATCTGCCGGGGTGAGAACCCTCCTGTCCGAAAGGAGGACGAAGAATTCATCCAATTTTGCCTTTCTGAAAATTTGATCGCCTTCTCAGAAGCTCCGCTTCAGAGGAAGATGCCTTTGAATCCCTCGCCGATCCCATCGCTCCGTTATCTTGAGATCCAGATTACAGACCGATGCAATCTCCAATGCCGCCACTGTTATATCGGAGAGGGATCTCATCGGGATCTTACTAAGAAACAGATTCAAAGCGTTTTGGAAGAATTTGAAGAGATCCAAGGATTGAGGCTACTCATTTCTGGAGGGGAACCGCTGCTCCATCCTCATTTTTGGGAGATCAACGACATACTGCGAAACCATGCATTTCGATCCGTACTTCTTTCCAATGGCACGTTGATTACCAAAGAAGTCGCCCAAAAGCTCCGCGTCCACGAGGTCCAGGTCAGTCTCGATGGAGTGAAGGAGGGTCATGAATTACTTCGAGGGAAAGACACCTTCGAAAAAACGATGGCGGCCATTGACCATCTGCAACAGGCTAACCTTCGGGTCTCTGTGGCCACGATGATTCATCGTAGAAATTTATCTGAATTTGACCAGCTTGCTTCCCTCCTTCAATCGAAACACATTGAGGAGTGGAATGTCGATGTCCCGTGTGCAGAGGGGAGGTTGAAAGCAAATCAGGATTTTTGGGTTTCAGCCTCTCAGGCAGGCCGGTTTCTCAGTTATGGCTTTGGAGGAGGATTTCACGGTGCCGCAGAAAATTCTACTTGCGGAGCTCATCTTTGTGCTATAATTCCAAATGGAGCAATTTGTAAGTGTGGACTTTTTAGCGGTGAACCCGTGGGATCGATTGAGGAAGGGCTGCGGACTTGCTGGGCACGAATTCGTCGAATTGCCCTGAAGGACCTCACCTGCAAATGCCCTGTGATGGAAGAGTGTCGGGGCGGATGTCGCTATCGGGCAAAAATCCAAGGTGATTTATTGCAACCCGATCTTTTTCAATGTTATGCAAGGGGTGTTTTGAAAGGAGGTGAATGATATGACCATCAAGAAGGTGGCCAAGAAATTCTCCAGCCTTTGCAAATGCAAAGCATCTTGCTAAGCTACCGATCGGGCTCCTTCCCAAGAAGGGAGGGAGCCCCTATTGAGTGACCGTACGCATCCGAGGGAAAAAGGAACAGGTCGCACGAGTGATGATCTGTTTTTTTGTAATGACCGAACGATTCCTGGGGTCATGCGTCAAGCATTGGAGTATGGCATGTGAGCGGTATATAATGGTTTAGTTACTTTCCACTTTCTACTCCTTACTTGCCACTTTCGGATTGAGGTATGTATCTCGGGATTGATTTTCTTCTAACTTCCGAACTAAAACTCTATCTGGTGGAGGTGAATGTGGGCCTCCCAGGTGGGGCTCATGAATATCATCTTACTCATCTCATCCATTTAGGAAAGCCCTCGGACATTTTCAGACGAATCGAAGGGGTCTCGCGAAAGGTTTACGGAAAGGCATTCAAGGATTACCTTCACTCCCTTCCCTTTATTGAAGCCCTCAAACCTTTCAAGATATGGATGGACGGGATGGGACCCCTTCCAAAGACCTTCCATCCCGGACTGAGGCTTGAGGATAAATGGAATCAATACCAATTACTCAAATCCATCGCGCCTATGCCTGAGACGATAGTCCTCGACACCGAAGACCGGGTGGAAGTTGACCGATTTATTGAGCGAAAGAAGAAAGCGGTTTTGAAACGTCGGGTTGGAAGGGGTGGAAGGGATTTGGAGGTAATCTCTGAACCGTCACCTTTGTGCAAATTAAATCTCACATTAAATCACTATCTCCTCCAAGAATATATCGAAAGCAAGATGGATGGATACAGTCTATCGATCCGCTCAGTTGCTTTTGGGAGAGAGTTTATTTGCATGTATGCCAACCTTTCACCAAACATTACGTCCAATCACGGGATACTAACCTTTATCTCTCCTGGGAATGCGTTTCGCCTGAACGAGAGACATTTCAGAACTGAGTTATTCAATCAAAAATCGTGGGAAGCTGAGATATGGTTTGGCGATAAAGAACCTCAATACCTGAGACACAACTTATATGAAGAAGAGGTGGCCAGGGCAACGGTCTTCATTCCTGAGCGTCTTTTAAGAGCGATCAAGGAACTCTCTACAAAGATAGAAAGGTTTTATGATGGATTAGATCTCTCTAGCCTGCCAAAAGCCTGCTTCGAAGAGTAACCGTGCCGTTTCCTCTCCAGGTAACCAAAGTGAACCCCGTTAGAAATTCCAGCGGGGTATTAACCCTAGCTTGAATTATCCGAAATGTAACCCCTCTGTAGAGTAGCGGGGCATCATTTCTAACGGGGTGAATTCAAAAATATTCATATGTATAATTATTTTATTATAGAAATATCATGGTTTCAATATGTTACGCAAATTGTAGAAGGGACATCTTTTGATGTTTGTATATTCAGTATACACAACGGCCTCTTTTCAGATCGCTCACAAAACTTTTCGGACAAAAATTCTAATACAATCAATATATTGAGAATTTCCTGCACTTCTTTTGCAACTTGGCATCGTGTATGCGTTTTCAAGGTTGAGGCAACTGAAAGGCCTCAATAAGAAAGAAAGGGGGAATAGGCCATGTTAGGAAAAAGGCAAACTTTAAAGGTTGGGATGATGGGAGGAGCGATGACGCTTTTCGCAACTCCAGCGTTTGCGAGGTCCATCGAGTTAAAAGGAGCCGGAGTCGCCCTCTGGATCTTCCTTATCATCGGAGCGATCATCGTCCTTCTCCAATTGATCCCGGCAGTGATCCTCTTCTTCAGCTTCATCGGTACTACCGCAACGGCCATGGAGAAAGAAAAGAAGGTGAAAGAAGAAGTCATTCTCCCAGAGGTTGAGCCCGCAGCCGTGAAGCAAT
>DATHCH010000302.1:0-6771 GCA_035319625.1 Thermodesulfobacteriota bacterium | reverse complement strand
AAAAGCGTCTCTCAGACGACTTTCTAATGACAAGGGTTGGGTAGGATGTGGCAGAGCGACGGGGAACCCGCCTGGCAGGATAAAACCTATACCGCCCGAAAAGATAAAAAAACACTTGACAGGAATAAACAAGGAAGTAACTTGCGGTACAATACCCCATCGGCAGTCCATCGAGCAGGCGGGGGATAGGGTTTAATTTTTTGGATACAGACCTCGAGGGCTTAAAAATCACAATGGCTGTTCACAAGCCTACGTGTAAACTATTTGGCTGCCCCTCAAACTAACCAGCCTTTTTCCCTCCAATAATCATATTCCGCTGACCACTCCTCTTTGTGGATTTCGATAATTTTTCGAAAGTAGTTCCTTCGAGATAGGATTTCTTGCATTTCATGAGGAAACTCGGTCTTCTTTCTCATCGCCTGTACCAAATTTCTTCCCAACTCACTTGTTCTTTTCTTGATCTCCTCAGTGACTGGAACCACGCTTGAGACACCACCCACATATTGGGCTCCGCATACCAAGGAATAATGATGTATGTAGTCCAAAACCATTTGCTGAGGCCCCCCTCCGGCGGATGCCACAGCTCCTACGTATTTCCCTAACAACCTCTGACAGTGAATGAAGTGGGTTGATCGGTCAAGAAAAGTCTTCAAATAGCCCGTAATATTATCGATATAGACAGGACTCGCAAAAATAATCCCATCACTCTCCAGCATCTTGTTCAACAAGAGATGAGCATCGTCTTTGATCGGGCAGACCATCAAGTTCTTATGACAAGACTCGCAGTGCCGGCAGAAGTCAATTTTTAAATCGCAAAGATGCACGACCTCGGTCTGTTCTCCCTCTTTTTCCGCTCCTAAAAGAACCTCTTTGAGTAGAAGAAAGGTATTACTTCTGTTCTTGCGCGGACTGGCTGAAATACCCAATAGTTTCATTTTTATCTCCTTTTCTCCCTTGAAAATGGTCTCAGATGGCCGGGAGTCAGGTTCTATCTTAAAAAGCAAAAACGAAATCTCTATTTGCGACGAGCTGCTTTTTGGGACTTTTTCCCCGAGACGCGAGCCCTATTCTTGTCTCTTTTCACTCTCTTTGCCGTCCGCGCTGCAGGGCTAAAGAGGTCACCGCTGAGACGTTTATCGATGATCTTCCTGGTTAGAAAACTTACGACGCTCTTAAAATCTCCAGGATCTACTTTCCCATGAGCCTTTGCAACACCTACAGCGTTCCGTGTTATTCCAGCGAGTTCAGCAATGTCCTTCACTGTATACCGATATTCTTTTTTCGGTTTGTACGGCTGTTTGGATCCTTTTCTCGGCATTTTGACCTCCTATCGCTCTCCCTCCAATCGGAGAAGAGTTTCATCAGAAGAGTAACATAAACTATTTATCATATTAGCGAAGATTTACAAGAGGAATCATCACCATTGCCATAGGATTGTCAAGGTGCATATTTTGGGATCAAGGCCTTGAAACATCCCGCCTTTCTCCTGAAATCCATCCGATTTCGATTTCAAGCCTGGAGTCTCATAGCATGCAGCTTTCGATCAGCAATCCTCACGATCTCTTGTCTGATGTATCAGCCCTTTGGCCCATTTACTATCATATCAGAGCGAAGGTTTCTCTTGGTATTGAGCAGGAGAATCCATCTTCTCGTAGAGAAAAATGACGAAGGAAAAGGTGCTATGGGAAGGAGGGTTTTCCTGCCATCATCTATTGTGGGATCTTGGGGAGTCAAGGAAGAATCTTTGTAAAAAACAAACCCTTAGCTTGACCGAGTTTATTACCTGGCAGGGTCGGTTATAAAAGAAATGCTGGGCGACTTGGACCAATCTGTGGTTACCTGCTTTCACCTACTACTGTTCGCTCTAAGATACCCCTGAAAGCTGATGATTACCAGTAAAAATCAGGCAGACCAGGCCAATATATGAATATCACAACTTTATCAAGGCGTAGGAAACAGCAAATATGCAACGATATCGCAATTACTGCAATGTCGTAATTCTTAGTCTGTAAAAAGCCAGTCACCCCTCGTTCTCTTGGTTATTGTTTCTACCTCCTAACCTCTCTTCATTCCAAAATAATTATGAATGTCGGCGATTGTGGTTTTCTTGCTCCCCCCGACAGATATTATTGATGATAACTTTTCTAAGCCTTTTGTCAGCCTACTTTCTATGCTCCTCCTCCCCTCTTTGAGGTTTTCCTTGAGACTTTTGTAGTTGTCTTTGTTGCTGCATATATTGCTGATGTTTCTGAACTTCGGGCCTCTGTTGATATTCCTTTTGTCTCTGTTGTTTCAACACCTGCGTGTGTGCTTGTGTTCGAGGTGGATATCCCTGGACCCCCCAGGTTTTTTGTCCTCCCCAAGATTTGCTCGTTTGCCAACTCTGCCAGTTCTTCTGAAGTCGTTCATAAGGAATCCGTTGATAGTTCCACTCGTGTCCGTACCAGCTATGGTTTTTGTAGTAAGTTCTCCAATGTCGATCAATGTTAAAATAGAAGCTTGGAACATTGTCATAGTAGACCCACTCATGGTCATAATAAAGTGAGCGATACCAACGACCTTCCCACAGACGCCACCAGTAACCATTCCAGAAATACAGGTCCGCATCGATATTAGGATCAACGTACACACCGCTTGTCTCAGGCATTACTATCACATCTGGAGGTGCAGCAAATGGGATAGGTGGTGGCAGAGGAATTCCAATATTTATATTTATCCCTGCCATTGTTGGAATAGGAACGACAATTGCCAACACTAAAAGAATTGTTCCAAAAAATAATTTTTTCATTTTCCGGCCTCCTTTTTGATTAGTTATGTGCCTAACATCATTGCATTGTGTTTATCATAACTCTAAATCATATTTCGATCAAGAAAAAAATAGGAAGCTTTTTCCCACATAATTCTATCTATTTAAAGGTTATATCGGGACATGAGATTTGAAAATAATAACTTAAGGAGGAAGCAAACACAGGGCGACGAAGAATTTTAGACTCTAAGGTGCGGATAGCTTGCCAATATACGCATCTGCCCAAAGGTTGCGATATCGAAGACACATCAAAAGTTCTCATCAGAGAGTAATGACTACCTATTGATTACCAATCGGAATCGAGCATACTTTGCCAAATTGGTTCCTTGTGGATTACAGCAAGGAAGAGGTAAGAAACCGGGTTATGGCTTCCACCTGCAAAGAAAGCAGATGAGATCGAATGATTGAGGATTTCTGTTAGGAAGAGGGCATAACATTCAGTGTGAGGCGCGTGGGTGAACGTCGCGCGAATCCAAAACCGAGCCGGTGAGTTCATTTATAGACAATCACCTTAAAATATTGTAAAAAATAAGGAAAGACGATTTTGAAGGAGGCTCTATGAAGTTCCCCCAATACAGACCGAGAAGGTTACGAAAAGACGATATGTTCCGGAGAATGATCCGGGAAACGCATCTCAGGCCGGAAGATCTCATCCTCCCTCTTTTCGTCCGTCCTGGAAAGGAGTCGAAACAGGTCATCTCCTCCATGCCCGGTCATTTTCAGCTCTCTATCGATCTCCTGGTTAAAGAGGTGAAGGAGGCAAAATCTCTGGGGATTTCGGCCGTCATCCTTTTCGGCATTCCCGAAAAGAAAGATGAACTGGGATCAGAAGCCTATGCTGAAAATGGGATCGTCCAGAAGGCCTTGAGGCAGCTCAAAGAAAAAGTGGATGGCATTCTCTTCATCACGGATGTCTGCCTCTGCGAATACACCAGTCATGGACACTGCGGTGTCGTGGAGGGAGGGAGAATTTTGAATGATGAAACGCTCGATCTTCTCGCCCGTCAGGCCTTGTCTCACGTTAGGGCAGGAGCCGATATCGTGGCGCCATCCGATATGATGGATGGCAGGGTGGGAGCCATTCGAAAGATCCTCGATGAAAATCAATTCGAGGATATTCCCATCATGGCCTACTCGGCAAAATATGCCTCCAGTTTTTTCGGACCCTTCCGGGTTGCGGCTGAATCGAAACCCCAGTTCGGCGACCGTAAATCTTATCAGATGGACCCGGCCAATGGAGACGAGGCTCTGAGGGAGGTCCGCCTCGACCTTGAGGAAGGGGCGGATATCGTCATGGTCAAACCCGCCCTTCCCTATCTGGATATCATCTATCGCGTGAAGCAAACGTTTAATATACCGGTGGCAGCTTACAACGTGAGCGGAGAATTCGCTTTGGTCAAGGCGGCTTCTCAACTCGGATGGGTGGATGGGGAACAGGTGATGATGGAATCCCTTACCTCCATCAAGAGGGCAGGCGCTGATCTGATCCTTACGTACTTCGCCAAAGAAGCAGCTCGAAAATTGGAAGGCAGAAAGTAGAAAGTGGAGAGTGGATTTTTGGAATGAAATCCAAGAGGGGGGTATCACATGGCAAAAATGTGTGAGAATTTAGATGCTTGGAAAGAAGCAACAAATTTAGCTGTAAAAATTTATCAAGTAACCAAGAACTTTCCTAAGGAAGAAATTTTCGGAATAACCTCTCAACTTCGTAGAGCATCTATTTCCATCTCAACTAATATTGCCGAAGGAGCTGGCAGGAAATCCAGGAAGGATTTCAAACAGTTTGTTCATATTGCTTCTGGATCATTAAACGAAGTTGAAAGTGTACTGCACATCTGCTTTCGGCTTAATTTAACTACTGGTGACTCTTGCAAAAAATTGAATGAGAGTACGGAGAGGGTGGGGCGTTTAATTGGAGGCTTGTTGAAGTATTTAAATGGAAGATAGAAAGTGGAGCGTAGAACGTGGCAAATGCAAGGCGTAAAGCTGGATTCACCAAATTGAAAATAGAGAGGAATAATTCAACCACTCTCCACCTTCCACATTCCACTTTCCCTCTTCGGATGGTTGCATGGGAGCTGACCCGGAGGTGCAATCTCGCCTGCGTTCACTGCCGTGCGTCCGCGGAGTTCGGTCCATACGAGGGAGAACTATCCAGGCATGAGGTCTTCAGGGTGATGGATGAGATCGCCTCCTTCAGCAAACCCATCATCATCATGACCGGGGGAGAGCCTCTGCTCAGACCGGATATCTTTGATCTGGCATCCTACGGCACCGCCAAAGAGTTCCGGATGGTGATGGCCACAAACGGGACATTATTCACTGAAGAAATCGTCCAAAAGATGCGGGCTTCCGGGATTCAGCGGGTCAGTATCAGCCTCGATGGCCCTACGGCAGAAACACATGATGCCTTCCGGAAAGTGAAGGGCTCCTTTGAAGGCTCCCTTCGGGGAATTGAGATGGCAAAGAAGGGGGGCATCGAATTCCAGATCAATACCACCATCACCCAGGTCAATCTCCATCTGATCCCGGATATCCTTCGTCTAGCCGTAGATCTGGGTGCGGCGGCGCTTCACATCTTTCTTTTGGTCCCGACGGGGAGAGGAAAAGAATTGAAGGATCAGGAAATATCACCTCTCGACTACGAAAAAACCCTCCACTGGCTTTACGAGCAGGTCGATAAGGTCCCTCTCCAGCTCAAGGCGACCTGCGCCCCTCACTACTATCGTATTTTACGGCAGCAGGCAAAAAAGGAGGGAAAGAAGATCACTCCCAAGACACACGGACTGGATGCCATGACTCGGGGATGTTTGGGCGGCATCTCCTTCTGCTTCATCTCCCACATCGGTCAGGTTCAACCCTGCGGTTATTTGGAGTTGAATTGTGGAGATGTCAAGGAAAAACATTTCAGGGAGATCTGGGAAGCCTCCGAAATCTTCCAGAACCTTCGGAATACGGATGGCTATCGGGGAAAATGCGGAAGGTGTGAGTTCAGAAAGGTTTGCGGGGGTTGCCGCGCACGGGCCTATGAAATCTCCGGCGAGTACATGGCCGAAGAACCCTATTGCATTTATGAGCCGATTTAAGTCCCTTTTCCGGTTTCGAGTGAGCTTGATCTCTAAATTCGTTGGAGACCTGTCCAGAGCCTTCCACAAAGCGATCTTCCCTCCGAAAGAATCCCGGATCGATCTCAAAAGAAAAGTGGAGGAACGAACCCGTCAGCTGGAGGAGAACGTTAAGGAACTGAATCGGGCGAGGACTTCTTCGCTCAAGATGTTCGAGGAACTCCAGGCCGTTAGGAGAGAGCTGGAAATGGTCAACCGTGAGTTTAAGAAGATGGACGAGATCACCATGAAATTTATCGGCACCGCCTCACACGAGTTAAAAACGCCGCTCACAGCCATCAAGGCCAACATCGATTTTATTCTTTCAGAAAAAGAAGGGAGGATTCCCGAGAACCTGAAACCTTATCTCATGACGGTTCAGAGAAATACCACTCGAATTCAGATGAGGATGGATCAGATGCTGGACCTCAGCCGAATCAAATCGGATCGTCTCTTCCTCAATCGGGAACAAATCCTGCTCTCCGAAGTGGTTGGAGGATATATCAACGAGGTTACCCCGGTGGATAAGAGCCTCTCCCTACGCATAGACGTTCCGCCGGACCTCCGCATCTTGGCAGATCGAAATGCCCTTCACGACATTTTTATTAATCTTCTTTCCAATGCATTCAAATTCACGGGCGATGGGGGCGAAATCTCAATAGTCGCCGGCCACAGAGACCAATCCATTCTCGTTGAGATCGAGGACACAGGAATGGGTATTCCGGAAGACAAACTCCAAATGGTCTTCGACGAATTCTACCAGGTTGAGGGAGGCAAACACGGCGGGACAGGCTTGGGGCTTGCCATTGCCAAACGGCTGGTTGAAGGACATGGAGGCAATATCTGGGTGGAGTCTCAACT
>DATHCH010000301.1:0-3850 GCA_035319625.1 Thermodesulfobacteriota bacterium | reverse complement strand
GCACATTCTTCCCTTGAAAGAGATCAATCGGATATCCGTTACCCAGTGGGCCTCGAATGCCAACCTCCGCACCCTCTTCGATGTGGTGAAGGGCTGTGGTGACCACACCGGCTTTATTGATTGTAAACTTTAGGGAGCCATTCTCTGTAGGCGACGAGGCGATCCCGAAGGGTGCCTCTCCTTTTCCGAAAAGAGAAAGCTCGCAGAATTGACCGGGAATGAAGTGGAAAGCTTGAGCATCCTCGTCATTCAGGAAACGGAGTTCAAGGGTCCTGAGCATCCGGTCGCTTGTTTCGACAAGAGCCTTTTTGACCACAGTGGGGATAGGAAGATAGGGATTGTTCACTTATCGTCACCTTCTTGAATCTCTTTAATCGTCTGCCGGAGATCGAAGTGAGCAGGGCAGTAGAGGATACACCGTCCACAGCCCACGCAGGCAATCCGGTCGAAGTTCTTTGGAAAATAATTAAACTTATGCATGAGTCGCTGCCGGGTCCGTTCACGGTTCGACGGCCTGGGATTATGGCCTGACGTCTCCTGGGAATAAAGAGAAGAAAGGCAGGAGTCCCAATTCCTAACCCGCCGGCCTTTGTTGGTCACCGCCTCATCCACGATATCGAAACAGTGACACGTCGGACAAAGATAAGTACATACCCTGCAACCGAGACACTTTTCCTGAACCCGATCCCAATACGGGCTTTCCATCATCTGATCCAACCGTTTTTCGATCCCCTCGACGGGAATCGCAGCCTTTATCTTCTCCGCCGCCTTTCCTTCGACCCCCTTTGCCAGGCTTATCTCTTTCTCATTGGCTTCTTCAAAAAATTTGTTTTTTTGAAAAGCCATTCCTTTTTCAGTGAGCAATTCCACTAAATAGGATTCGCCCAGGTCAATCAAAAAGAGATCCGACCCCTCACGTTGGAAGGGCCCCCCGTTCAAAGAAGAACAGAAGCAGGTCGAAAGAGGATGATCACAGCCCATCCCGATAATCGTCGTCGCCTTTCTTTTGTTTACGTAATAAGTATCCGTGTACTCTTTTCCTGCAAAGACGTGATCGATGAGAGAGAACGCTTGAATATCGCATGGCCTTGCGCCCAGAAGAATCCGGTTCCTCTTTATCTCTTCCGTCGAGGTGATCCGACTCTCTTTCCCAGCCTTTTCGTACCGGAACATGGTTTCAGATTGAGGGAAAAAGATCTCCTTGGCAGGTTTTTGAGCGTTGCTAATGGAAAGGTCCACCTCCTCGGTTTGGTCGATCTTCTTATAGACAGAAACCCCCTCGGCCAGCTGAGCCGGGGCGAAGAGGTCGTATTCGTCCATCAAGCTCTGCAAAAAGGGCATGAAATTTTTCTTATCCAGCTTCAATTTCATTTGATAAATTCCTGGCGATCCTCAATGTCATAGGTCGAAAGAGGAGGTGGAGCATCCGGATCGACTCCCGTTTCGAACCCGAACAGCTCTTTCACATCCTGATTCAGTTTCTGTGTGAGATAAGTGAGCTTAATTTCCATCGGACAGGCTCGCTCACAAGCGCCACAGCCTGAACATCTTCCGGATTGATGATAGGCTCGCACGATGTGATAGAAGTCGACGTCCGAGGGAGAAAGCCCCTTGTCAATCCACTTGGGATTGGAGCTGTCCACAAAGCATTCTGTGCAGTAGCACATGGGACAGGCTTCCCGACAGGCGTAGCACCGGATACATCGCCCGGCCTCCTTCTCAAAATATCTCCATCGTTCTTTAGGAGACTTCTTTTCAAACTCCGTCACATCGGCGTGCACTTCCACAAGGGAAGATTCCTCTACAGGATCTCCCACCAGTACATCTGCCTTGACGGGATTTCGATGAATACATACCTGACAGGAAGGGTAGAGAAAGTCCCCTCGCTTCAAAACCTTCTTAAAATCCTCACCCTCTACGGTGATTTCATCCCCTTGCTCGCTCACACGCAGGATTTCTCCCTTGAATGCCTTCTCCACCTTTCTCCGATCCACCATTCTCTGACAGGGTACTCCGATCAAGA
This sequence comes from Thermodesulfobacteriota bacterium, assembly GCA_035319625.1. GTDB lineage: Bacteria > Desulfobacterota > BSN033 > BSN033 > UBA1163 > UBA1163. The sequence goes on along the minus strand of DATHCH010000301.1, from coordinate 1,827 downwards.
TTAACTCATCGAGCTTGAACCTCTTTTCTCGACTTAGGGCGATGACGGAACGAGCATCACACCCTTTCACCACAAGACCTACCTTGAATTGACTGAGCTTATAGCGGAGATTTGTCCAGGGGTGATGACGCAATTGGTATGTAAGAAGGGCGAATTTAAGGTAAGTCGCGAGGTTGCTTTCACAGAAGGAGTTCCAGATCAAGCGGTCCGCTTCTTCGGGGGTTCTGATGAATATCGGAGTCGCACGAAGGGGAAGCGTTCCTTCTCCGAAACCGATGACGAGGTCCACCTTTTTGCTTGATAGAAGCTCTCTGGCTTTTTCCCTAATGCTGTTTTGAATTGCCTCTTGTCTTTTTTCCATCGTTTTGTAGCGTTCCGGTATTTGCCGGGATGAAACTCCCGCCTTCCCCCAGTCTAAATTCAACCATTTTTGTTGGTTCATTGCAATCCATTGGCCCGGCCTGATAAATGCCTCTCTAATTCCTTAGACGTATTATCTATAGATCAGCTTTGGATTCTTCTGCTTCCTTTGATTCACATCTCTCTCGCCTAATCATATGCAACAAGAATGTCCTTTCTGGATCGGCAAATAAAAAGGCCGAGTCTACCGTTGGTTCATCCTTCGGCAGCTCAGCCATCTTCTTCCTAAAAGACCCGCCGCTTTCCTTCCCTACCTCACGAAAGGTTCGCCTTTATCGAGTGAGCCTATAAAATAATTATCTAAAGAAATCTTAGATTTGTCAAGCAAATAATTGGTGATTGAGAATCGAGACATTCTATCTGCCACCTAATAACAGCAATCTTTAAATTTAAGCAAACCAGTATTGACGAAGGCAGACCGATAATAAGGAACAGTTAAAGAAATGCGTCCTTCCCCAGATACCATCCCACTCTCCCCAACTGAATCCCACCCTGAATAATCCTATTGAGTTATTGATGCTAGGCTTGGCTTGGCACTGGCCACCGCTGGGTTGGGTAGGAGTGGTGGTGGGAGGTGACAAGGGAAGGGAGGTAAGGTCCACTAAATCCTCTGCAATACCAAGGATTATTACTGTAGCTAAAGCCATTGATAATCATATCTACTAACCCATTGATCAACTTTTTTAATAACTTCATTTGAGTTCACCTTTCTTTAGTTTCTTTCTAGGTAGACCTAAGTCCCGTACATAGATTGCTTTAACGTCTAATGTAGGAGAAAGCAAACATAAAACACTCACACGATATAGTTCAGTTTCATCTGGGACATTATAAAAGAGAGTTCCTCTTACCAAGACATCATAACGATTGAAACTCTTCCCATCAACTGAATTACCTTCAAACCAGTAAGATGGTTTAGGCTCGTATACTTCTTTAGGGTTATTATCCCAACTCCAGCTGTTAAATCCTTCTCGATTAACTTCGGATTTAGCAGCTTCAGAACAGACACTGCCAGCTTTCTCCTTTCCTTCTTGTGTTTCAAGAAGATTTTTAGGCCTTATTGGCTGCCACCATTTTACGATAGAACTAGCATTTTCAATAGAAGTAGGCCCATACTGTCCAGTTTTGGAATTGAGAGAGCATGTTATAAGCTTTGCAATTGATTCTCCATCGTCTATAGCAACAAGAATTTCATCTGGATCTTGTTGTCGAATCCAAGCTGCTCGACCGGAATCAATTAAAAAAGGAACTATTTTCCCTTTTGGAAATCCCGCTTTTGCTTGAAGATCTTGAATTCGAGATATACAAAGTTTTTCTTTGTCTGGATTATTAACTATAGAGGTACTTGAAACCATCTGACCAGAGTCAGTCGCACTCGCTATTATACTAAAACTCATCAGTAATCCAATC
>DATHCH010000300.1:0-23002 GCA_035319625.1 Thermodesulfobacteriota bacterium | reverse complement strand
GATTGGCCTACACAAGACGATTTATATACGGGGGAATGGGAACACCCGAATCCAAGAGGAATGTGATATAATGCCTCATCGTTCCAATTTTAATTTGGAGGTGAGGTTATGGAATTAAAAGAATGGAGAAATCCAATAATCGGTACAATTATTTCAGGTCTTGTTGTATGGGCCTTGAAGGAATTTTCGGAGATAACTATGAAACACGTTATTAGTTTTATTATCACATTTTCACCAGTCATAATTGGATTGATAGTATTTCTAATTTACTTGTCTATAAAATTACTCCGTAAATCTTATAAATTTAAACACGGGGAATATGCGAGTCTTCATGAATGGTTAACAAACAATAGACATACTAACTATCCACATCTATCTGAGGAATCCCTTGAGGGAAAGATTGTATCTATGCTTGAGTGGTGGGATTGGAGAAAGAGACAAGTACAATAAATCCGTATTGGTATTCTATGTGAATTCTAAAACACCAATAAAACTGAGTCAAGCCGATAGGCATATTTCGGATTATTCAATCTGCGATTTGAAATTTGCAGTCTTCAATCATTGGAAACCGATCATGGCTCGATTTATTCTATTCGTCCTCCTCCTTCTCCTCTTTTACTTGATGCTTTACTACCTTATTAAAGACATGGCCGTGCGGAGGAAAAAATGGAGCAGGGAACCTGAGCCGGAAGAACTTGTTGAAGACCCTTATTGCCAAACCTATGTTCCTAAACGAACAGCCGTTAGGAAGAGAATCAAGGGGGAAAATTACTATTTTTGCAGTAAGGAATGCCTGAGAAAATTTCTTGAGAAAAGGAAGTCTTAAGAAAACCTGACCGCCAGAGTATGAAGCTTCACGCAAAATACAGGCTTTTTTCGCCCCAAATACAGAGCTGACCTTATTTATTTCTCAGATCCCCCGGGATAATCTCTACTCGTTAGCAACAGAACGCACTAAAGGGTTGACAACTCGACACACGTTCGATATCGTAAATAATGAGGGAGGTCGTTTAACATAATTCGAGAGGAGGTGAGTCTATGAACAGCAGGATTGTAAAATTCTTATTATTTCTTGTCCTTTTCTCCTTAGTCCTTTCGGGATGCCACTATTTCAGCGCCAAGAAGGAGATAGCCAATGCTGACAAGTTGTACTCCGACATGAAAGGAATGGGAGGGGAGAAACTGGTCCCTTATCAATACTGCAGTGCGGAAAAATTCTTAGAGATATCGAGAATAGAGTTCGACAGTAACGATTTCAAAACTGCGGAGGGATTTGCAAAGCGCTCCATATCCGCTTCAGAGGCCGGGTTAGCCGAAATTCAGAAGAAAAAATGAGAGAAAGGAAGAGAGGAGGTGACGTATGACTATGAGCAGAAAATGGATGATATTATTCGCCCTCATCTTAGGGGCAATGATTATCTCGGGATGTGCCGTAAGCAAAGAGACGATCATGGCCTACAACGAAGCGAAGGGACTGTTCCAGAAAGCGACTGAAGCGGGCGCAAAGAAATGCGCACCGTGTCAATATGCCACGGCGGAGGCTTCTCTGGCTCTGGCGGAACATGCATTAAACAAACGGTGGTTTGAAACTGAGGCGAAATTTGATATAGCGATCAAGGTGGCTAAAGAGAAATCTCTGGAGGCTCTGAAGCTGACGCCTTGCGAGAAACCGGCACCGCCGCCGCCACCGCCGGCACCGCCGCCAGTACCAGCACCACCGCCGCCACCACCGCCGGCACCGAAGCCAGCGCCGGTATTTGAAAACGTCTATTTTCATGAAAATAAGACAAACATCGATCCTATGGCTGCCAAGGCATTGGACCGAGATGGGGAGATGCTGAAGGAGAACCCGGACATCAAGGTTGAAATCGGAGGTCATACGGATTCATTGGGTTCGGCGAAGGCGAGCCAGAAGATTTCTGAAAAGAGAGCTGAAAGCGTCAAGAAGTATCTTATGGATAAGTTCAACATCGCTGGCGACCGGATGATGGTCAAGGGCTATGGAAGCACAAAGCCCATTGCCGACAATAGCACCAAAGAGGGTCGCGCCAAGAACAGAAGAGTGGAAATAAGAATCATTCCTTAATGGATTTGTTTATGGACTGAAAATAGGGTGGTAGGGAAAGATTTTCTACCACCCTATTTTTGTCTAAGTAGGAAGGTCGTCTCCAGCTTTTGCCATCCCATTCGTATAGCGGAAGCTATCGTTATCAGAGCGGATATCCCAACGATTCCCTACAAAGGGGTGAAGTGGTGTTCAGCCACCTCCAAACAATATGGGCATCCAAAAGTTTCTGGCATACTGGGGGAAGGTTCCCAAAAAATAAAAAAGAGGCTCTTTTGAAAAAGGGCCTCTTTTTTTTACGAACACGGATCACGCCCGCCTGCCCTAATGCAGGCACTTCGGCGTGAAGGCACCGTCATGCTATTTGGGGTCCACCACGATTTGTTTGGGTTGAATCTCTCGTTTTCTGGGAAGAACTATGCGGAGCACCCCGTCTTTGTGAGAAGCCTTAATGCTCTCCTGGTCGATCGTTCTCGGGATGCTAAAGGTCCGGCGAAAGGTCCCATAAGGCCTTTCGATCTGAATGTAATTTTCTTCAGGCGACGCCTTGACGAACTTTCTTTCCCCTTGAATGATCAGCGTCCCTTCTTCCACTCTAATATCGATTTCACTTTGACTGACTTCGGGGAGGTCAACCTTCAAAACCACCTCGTTTCCTCTCTCCAAAATATCCACGGGCGGGGACCAAGCCCCTTGAGCCACATCTTCTTTCCAAATACGGGAAAGGGTTTCATCAATGAGTCGGGTCATCCGGTCTTGCATTGCCATCAGGTCTCGGAAGGGTTCCCATTTTACCAGGGTCATACCCACCACCTCCTAAAGGGCAAACTTTCTATTTCCAATATACTCGAAACGAGTGGAGATTTCAAGTCCGACAGGTGTAACAGACATCAAAAAAATCTTTCGAAAGTTTGGCCTGTTCCTTGAACTTCTCCAGCTGAAACCAGGGGGCAAAATAGTTCCCGCAGACTTTGCATTGCTTCATCTTCAATGTCCGCTTCCAACGGACGATCGTCCGCTCATCCTTTTCTTCCTTCATCCGGATGACGTCCACGGGGCAGACGATCACACAGGCACCGCAGGCGATACAGCTCATCGCCTCTCCTTGAAAGGGGGGGATCATCTCCCGCCGATCTCCACGAAAGGCGAACTGGATGGCATTGGCCCCCACGACTTCTTCGCAGACTCTGCCACAGAGACCGCAAAGAATGCAGTCCTTGTCATCTTGCTTGAATCGAACCCCGTTGACCCCCATCTCCCTGGCCATATCCTGAATGAGTTTATCTCCGGGGCACATGGCCAGAATAAGTTCGATGATCATGCGACGAGCTCGGATGACTTTTTCCGTCTGTGTCAGCACCTCGATGCCTTCCATCACGGGATACGTACAGGAGGTGGTCATCTTTGACTTTCCCCCCTTCCCCACTTCCACAAGACAAAGACGGCATGCACCGTAGGGCTTCACCGACTCGTTAAAACAGAGATGTGGAATATCAATCCCCGCATCCAACGCTACTTCTAAAACATTCCCACCTTCTTTCCCTTCAACGACTTGACCATCAATTGAAAAAGGGATCATGAATTCTCCTCCAATGGGTGCAAGTTATCGAGTCATTGAACTATTATTAAGCAGAGCATATGACAATTTGAACCAACCCCGGTAGGTCATTGCGAGGAGTGTAACGACGAAGCAATCTCAAAGCAAGATTGCCACGCCCTTCGGGCTCGCAACGACAACCTTTGGCGGTCCCTCATGTATACTGTTTCATGCTCTCAGTAATAAGTCACTTAACAACTTACTCACCAAATAACCTGAGGCTCTATCTTCTACTGGACTTCGATCGCTTCAAATTTGCACGCCTCAAAACACATCCCGCACCGAGTACATTTTTCGGTACCGATTTTAAAAGGTTTTCCGGATTCTTTTTTGGTCTTCGCTTTGCCTGTGATGGCCCCGGCCGGGCAGACTTTCATGCACTTGCCACACCTCTTGCAGACATCCGAGAGAATTCGGTATCGGAGCAGCGCCCGGCAGACCTTCGCAGGACATCGCTTGTTGAGAATATGTTCCCGATATTCATCTCGGAAATAGCGAATGGTAGACAGGACAGGATTGGGAGCTGTCTGGCCTAGGCCACAAAGAGAAGCTTCTGCCGTGATCCAACCCAGCTCTTCAAGGAGTTCAATGTGATCCGTTGTTCCCCGTCCTTCCGTGATCTCTGTCAGAATTTCATGCATCCGTTTGGTCCCCTCCCGGCAGGAGGTGCACTTTCCGCATGATTCATCCTTTAGGAAGTTCGTAAAGTATTTCGCCACATCGACCATGCAGGTCGATTCGTCCATCACGATCATTCCGCCAGAACCCATCATCGATCCCACTTCAGTCAACCGATCAAAGTCAACGGGCAGATCAATCAGCGACTCAGGAATACACCCACCCGAAGGCCCTCCGGTCTGGACCGCTTTGAATTTCTTTCCTTCGGGAATGCCTCCTCCCATTTCATAGACGATCTCGCGAAGGGTGATCCCCATCGGAACTTCGACCAGACCGGTATTATTGACTTTGCCCACCAGGGAAAAGATTTTGGTTCCTTTGCTTCCCTCCGTGCCAATCTTAGTATACCAGTCAGCACCCCGGTCAATGATGACAGGTACATTGGCCCAGGTCTCCACATTGTTCAAATTGGTTGGACGATCCCAAAGACCGCTGATCACGGTATGGATATGTTTTGCTCTCGGTTCCCCGACATTCCCTTCAATCGATGCCATGAGTGCCGTGGACTCACCACAAACAAAGGCGCCACCTCCGCGACTCACCTTGACATCAAAGTTAAACCCTGATCCGAGGATGTCCTTTCCCAGGAAGCCCAGTTCTCTTGCCTGTTCAATGGCAATTCCGATATTGATCACGGCCAATGGGTATTCGTTCCGGACATAAACATATCCTTCATGGGCTCCAATGGCATAAGCACCGATGACCATCCCCTCCAACACGCTGTGAGGGTTTCCTTCCAAAAGGCTCCGGTCCATGTATGCCCCAGGGTCTCCCTCGTCCGCATTACAGATTACATACCTCATATCTCCGGGAGCCTTTTTACACGTCTCCCACTTCACCCCAGCGGGGAATCCTCCACCTCCCCGTCCTCTCAGATTGGCCTTTTTTACCTCTTTAATAATCTCATCAGGATGCATCGATGACAAGGCTTTTAACAGTGCTCGGTACCCTCCCACAGCTATATAATCCTCGATCTGAGATGGGTCAATGCTTCCGTTGTTCCCGAAGATAATACGCATCTGCTTCTTGTAGAAGGGAACGTCATCTTCTCGGGTAATCTTCTCACCGGTTGCCGGATGCTCGTAAAGAAGAGATTCCAAGACCTTCCCCTTGAGGATCGTTTCTTGAAAGATCTTGGGAGCATCCTCTGGCTTGACCCGTTGATAAAGGATCTTTTGAGGATGAATAACCACCAAAGGGCCTTTTTCGCAGAATCCATGGCAGCCTGTCATTCGAAGGTTGATCCCTCGACTTTCTGAATGTTCCCGAAGAACTTTTTTGAATGCCTCAACCACCTGATGGCATCCTGAAGCATGGCAGCCAGTCCCGGTGCAAACTGTAATACAGGGCTGATTGGGATCTCTTTTGACCAGAATCTCGTTCCGGAATTGTTCCAATGCCTGTGGGGAACTAATTCTTGCCATTCAAACTCTCCTTTTTATCCGTGTCAAATTGATCCAGCACTCCCTTGACCTGCGCTGGACTCATCTTTCCAAAGTATTGGCCATCCACGACCATAATGGGTCCGGAGGCGCATACGCCCAGACAGTTTACCGTCTCGAGGGTAAATTTCCGATCCGGTGTCGTCTCCCCTAGACGGACCCTCAGTTCTGTCGTCAGTCGCTCTGCAATCCGGACGCCTCCGCGAACATGACAGGCTGTGCCCAGACAGACTTGAATCTCATGAAGACCCCGCGGAGTGAGGCTGAAGGCTCGATAAAACGTAGCCATTCTGTATATTTTGTTCAAGGGGATGCGGAGCCGCTCTCCCACATGTTCGAGCGTCTCTTTCGGCAAATATTTTTCTTTCGCCTGAATATCCTGAAGGATGGCCAGAATTGAAGATTCTCTTCCTTCGTATCGGTCAATGATAGCGTCGATCTCTGAAAGGGTCATTCTAAACTCCTTTTCCTGCCTTTTCTTTCAACTGCTCATATTCCCGATGAACTCGTTTTTCAATTTCCGCGACCATTTCATCTGTAAGGTGACGGAATCTCCCTTGAAGCCTGACGTATTCCTTAATCGGCTTCAATTTCGGAAAATCGATACTCAAACGGTATTGCCCCCTCTCCACTTCATAAAGAGGAAAAATCCCTGTCTCCACGGCCAACCGGCCCAGCCTGATCGAGAGTTCGGGTGCCGTCCTCCACCCGGTCGGGCAAACGGAAAGAATATGGACATAGGCAGGACCCTCAATATCGGCCGCCTTCTTCACTTTCTGCACTAAGTCGATCGGATAACTGGGACAAGCCGTGGCCACATAAGGAATATTGTGAGCCGCTGCAATGGCGGGCATATTTTTCTTCCACGTGATCTGACCCATTTGAACTCTTCCAACCGGAGAGGTGGTTGTGGCGGCACCGAAAGGCGTCGCGGAAGACCGTTGGATACCGGTGTTCATATAGGCCTCGTTGTCCGTACAAACGTAGAGAAAGTTGTGGCCTCGCTCAAAGGCACCCGAGAGTGCCTGAAGACCGATGTCCGCTGTTCCTCCGTCCCCACCCATGGCAACGGTGACTATTTTTTTGTGAGGGATTCTCCCTTTTCTCATCAACACCTTTAATGCCGATTCGATGCCCGAAGCCACCGCCGCCGTATTCTCAAAGGCCACATGGATCCAGGGGACTCTCCATGCGGTGTACGGCAGTGGCGAAGAGACGATCTCCATACATCCCGTTGCATTGGCAACGATCACGTTTCTTCCCAATGCCTTGGCAACCAATCTCACTGCCAATGCCTCGGCGCATCCCTGGCAGGACCGATGGCCGGGTGAAAAATATTCTTTTTGAGTCAACGTCCGAACTGCAAAAACGTTCAAATTCTCAGTCATCCTCTCACCCCATAAATTTCAAAGCCTTCCTTATTTCCTTCTGCAATCTCGATCTCCGCCTTGTCCACCATCTTGACGAAGTCCGAAAGAGTTACATCCCTTCCCGAAATCCCTGCAACAAAATTATACACAGACGGTCTCTGATCGTTCCCGTAGAGGGCTGCTTTCACTTCGGATGCAGCAGGTCCACAGGCTCCAACGGAGATGGCGCGGTCAATCACCACTAACTGTTTGGCATGGAGGGTCGCCCTTTTCAAATCATCGAAAGGGAAAGGGCGCCAGAGTCGGATCTTCACAAGCCCGACAGACCTCCCTGCTTCTCTCATCTTGTCCACCGCCACAGAGGCCGTTTCACCATAGCTTCCCATGGTCACCAACAGCGTATCGGCGTCCTCCGCCTGATAGGTTTCGACCGGATGATAATACCTCCCCGTCACTTCTCCGAAGGCCTTCCAGGTGTCTAAGATCTTAGGCATGGAAGATCGGAGGGCTTCCTCCTGAGCTTTTTTGGTTTCCGCAAAAATACTGGGAAGCGCAAAAGCACCCATGGTCACCGGGCGATCAGGGTGTAGTTGGTAAACAGGCTGATAAGGAGGGAGGAACTGATCGATTTTTCCCTGCTCGATCAATTCAATGGGTTCGATCACGTGGCTCAGGATGAATCCGTCCATATTGATGATGACAGGAAAGAGAACCTTATTGTCCTCTGCTAACCGATAGGCTGCGAACACATGGTCATAGACCTCCTGGCCATTCTCCACAAAGAACTGGATCCACCCGCAGTCCCGGATGGACATCGCATCACTATGATCGTTCCAAATACTCAAGGGTGCTGAAATCGTTCGATTCGAAATGATCATGACGATCGGCAGTCTCAAGCCCGATGCAATATAGGTGATTTCACTCATCAGGGCTAGCCCTTGGGAACTCGTACAGGTAAATGTCCTCGCTCCGGTTGCCGCCGCCCCCACACAGACGCTCAGGGCGGAGTGCTCCGACTCCACACAAAAGAAGTCTGCATCGAGGTCTCCATTTGCCACCAATTCAGAGAGGTGTTCCACAATATGCGTTTGTGGCGTAATGGGATAGGCCGAGATGACCTCCACATTGGCCTGCTTGACCGCCTCGGCAGCAGCAATGGAAACCTCCATTCCAACCCTTTTCCCCATTTATTTCTCCTCCTCTTCCAGCACCATGGTGATGGCTCCGGTGGGACATTCCTTTGCACAGATGCCACAGCCCTTACAATAGAAAAGGTCCGCCATGAAATAACTCTCTTCGTTCAGGTTATAGGCCATATCCGGGCAGAAGATATAGCACAATCCGCAATGGATACACAGCCCCTTATTAAGAACAGGCTTGAGAGTCTTCCAATCTCCCGTCCGATATTCGCTGGCATTCCCCGGTTCCAAGACAACATTGCCAACCGGCAGTTCCTTCCATGTCCATTCTGATTCAGGTTTTGTCATAACCTTACCCTCTGATAAATTAATTAACGATAACCCTTCTCCCTTCCCCCCCTTAGTAAAGGGGGCCGGGGCGATTACAAAAACTATTGAATAAGGATCGTTTCCTGATAGGCCCTTTCGAAAGCAGAAATGTTCTTCTCAGCAACTCGGCCAAAACGTTCCTTTAGAGGAAGGATGAAAGATTCTTTTTTGACCAGTCCCGAAGCCTTGAGCAAGGATCCAAGCATTGTTGTATTGGTAATGGGAAGTCCGAGGACTTCCCTGGCAATCTTGACTGCATCTACCACGCCGAGCCGATTCTTCATCTTCAAGATTTCTTTCACTTTTTCAGGAGCATCACTGCTTGTGGCGACCAGAATGCCTTCCGGCTTCAAGCCGGCAGCCACATTCACCACCTTTAAAAGGGAGGCGTCGAGTACGACTACTAAATCGGGTTCGTAGATATTGGCCCTGATCTTAATGGGCTGATCGCTGATTCGGCAGAAAGCCAGCACCGGGGCGCCTCTTCGCTCCGGGCCAAAGCTCGGAAAGGCTTGGGCGTATTGGCCTTCTTCGATAGCTGCTAGGGCTAAGAGTTCTGCTGAAGTTACGGCCCCCTGTCCACCTCTTCCGTGGAATCGAATCTCGATCATCTGATTCTCCTAAATCTATTTTGACCGGTGTCTGTTTGCAAAATGGATAACCGTCATATCCGTGAAAACCGGAATCCAATGATTTGACCCGTTTTGGATTCCCGCTTGCGCAGGAATAATAAAATTATCGAATTTAGGAACAAATCAAAATATAATATACTTCGAATCACTTATTCAAGTGAACGAGTTTAAGAAATCATGCGTTAAAACGATAAAACTGACCTGTCTTCTGGGTTGAACCCGAAATTGGCATTAGCGCTTACACCGCTATTTCAGTATGAAGTTCCCCGCCCATAAGGCGGCGCTTGCAGGCTACGCTTCGGCCAGCAAAAAATCCCTATATCTCTCTCCGACCTTCAAGCGCCTTTGACAGAGTCACCCCATCTGAGTATTCAATCTCACTTCCCATGGGAATTCCGTAGGCGATTCTTGTCACTTTTATACCCAGAGATTTAATGAGATCCGTAAGATAAAGAGCAGTGGTTCCTCCTTCAACCGTGGGATTGGTAGCCAGAATCACCTCCGAAATCTTTTCCTTTTGAAGTCTTTCCAACAGTTCTTTAATCTTGAGGTCGTCCGGCCCGATACCTTCTAAAGGGGAAATCGTACCGTGTAACACATGGTACTTTCCGTTAAAAACGCCGGTATTTTCGATAGCGATGAGGTCATTCGGCCCCTCGACGACACAAAGAACCTCTCCGGATCGCCGTTCATCTTGACAGATGAGGCATGGATCCTCATCTGTCAGGTTGAAACAGGATGAACAAAGTCGGATCTTTTCTTTCACATCCCAAATCGCTCTGGCCAGGTCCTGAGCCTCTGACGGACTGCTCCGCAAGATATGGAAAGCCAGTCTGGACGCCGTCTTTTTCCCAATTCCCGGGAGTCTGGTCAGAGCTTCAATGAGATGATTGATGGGCTTGGCATAGGCAGACATATTTCTCCAAATCCAAATTTCAAAATCTTCCGCTAAAGCGGGATCAAACGAATGTCAAATTTCAAAACCGAAAATCGCCGGGGGAAAAAATTTTTCAAATCCGTAACCCCTCAAAATAGTCCCGGGATACTGAGACCACCGGTGATCTTTTTCATCTCTTCTGCCATCATCTCTTGGGATTTTCGAATGGCCTCATTCACAGCCGCTGCGATTAAATCTTGCAACATTTCGATGTCTTCTCGATTGACCACTTCCGGGTCGATCCGAATGCTAAGAACCTCCTGTTTTCCATTCATCACGACGTTCACCATCCCCCCTCCAGAACTGGCTTCCACCGTTTTCCCGGCCATCCTTTCCTGGAGTTGAGACATTTTGGAATGGATCTCCTGAGCCTGTTTTAATATGTTTCCTAAACCTTTTGTCATATCCCTCTCCTACTTTCCCTCCACAATCTTTCCGTTAAACAACCGGAGAGCTTCTTGGATAATGGGGTCCTCTTCTTCCCGTTTTTCCAATCCTTTGTCCAGCTCATTGCGGGTGGTCTCTCCTTTGTTGAACGCCACTCGCCCTTTTGCCCCTGTCCCTTGGTTCAGCGGGGAAACGACCACTTTTGTCTTCTTTTGGAGATATTCATGACAGATCGATTCTAATTGGCTTCGATTCTCCTTTTCCAGCATTCTCTCATAGTGAAAAGAATCTTTCTCGAAACCGATCTCAATCTTCTCTTCACTCAGATGAACAAGATTCCCCAAGGCTAAGAACGAACCCAATATTGGGTTCTTCGCTTTTGTAAAATCAACCAACCCTTTCCACGTTTCTTCCCAGATTTTTGGAGGGACGCCGCTGAACTCCTCCTCGTCCTTCAAACCCTCTTTTTTTTCAAAAACTTTTTCCTCGCTGATTTTTTCTTGCCTCTTGGGCGGTGTTTCATGGATACCCCTTACCGAGGCGGAAGAGGGTTTCTCCCGCCCTTTTTCTTGCGGGAGTTCCTGATTTTCTAAGGCCTCCAACCTCTTTAGCATTTCATCGATCGGAAGGATGGGCCGCAAAGTGGCCATTCGAATCAATGTCATTTCCAGCATGGTCCGAGGAAAAGTGGACTGTGCTATTTCCTGTTCTCCTTTCAAAAGAAGACTGAAGAGATAATTCAATTGGTCGAATTGAAATTTCCCCGCCTGCTTTTTAAGTAGCTCCACGTCCTCTTCGGGCAATTCCATTAACCCTTCTGGATGTTGACTGACCTTGATCAGGATTAAATGGCGAAGGTATTGAAGCACCTCTCGGCAGAAATGTTGGAGATCGTATCCAAAGTGGTAGACATGCTCGACGACCTCCATGCACCGCTCGACATCCCTATCGGCAATGGCTTCTATGGTATCGCTGAGAATTTTATGATCGATGAGCCCAAGGACTTCGGCAATATCTTCATCATGGATCTCTTTCCCTGCATAAGCGATCACCTGATCGAGGAGGCTTTGAGCATCCCTCAGGCTTCCTTCTGATTCCTGGGCGATAGCAAGAAGTCCTCTCTGACTGATTTGAATCCCTTCCTCTCCCACGATCCGATTCAGACTCCCGATGACCTCCCTAAACGGGATTCTCTTAAAATCGTACCGCTGGCATCGTGAAAGGATGGTGGCCGGGATTTTATGAGGTTCGGTGGTGGCGAAGATGAAGATGATGTGCGGCGGGGGTTCTTCCAACGTCTTCAACAAGGCATTGAAAGCCTCTTTGGTTAGCATGTGGACCTCATCGATAATGTAAATCTTATACCGACTCTTGGCCGGGGTATAGCGGACATTCTCCCTTAACTCTCGAATTTCATCTATCCCGCGGTTAGAGGCTCCATCGATCTCAATCACATCCATCGAGGTTCCGTGGGTGATTTCTTGACAGTTTGTGCATTGGTCGCATGGGGTAATCTGGAGGCCTTTTTCACAGTTTAGGGCTTTTGCCAGGATGCGAGCCGTAGAGGTCTTGCCGACCCCTCTTGCTCCGGTAAATAAAAAGGCATGGGCCACCCGTTTTTGTGAAATGGCGTTCTGTAGGGTTTTGGTGATATGCTGTTGCCCTACAACCTCTTCAAAGCGTTGCGGCCTCCACTTTCTCGCCAACACTAAATAGGACATCGCTCTCCTCCCCCTCACCCATCCCTTTCCCCGCTGAGGAGAGGGATGGGTGAGGGGAAAAATAACTTGTTGATAGCCAGGCTCCCCTGCGGCACACAAAGGGGACTACTACCGCTGCTTCCTTCCGGACCTGACGGGGTTTGTAATCGTTTGTTGCGCAGGACCCGACTATCAACAAGATTTTATATTCCACTGCTTGTTCATAGACTCTATATGGCTGAGGGTTTCAATAAACGTAATACATATTCGGTATCACTGGCGGATCCGCCATTTTGCAAAAACAAAATGGCGAGATCTCGCCAAATTTTGCATGGCAAAATTTGGCGGAGAGAGTGGGAGTCGAACCCACGATCCCGTTATTAGCGGGATACACGATTTCCAATCGTGCCCCTTCGGCCTCTCGGGCATCTCTCCGTGATTTCACCTCCGGTGAAATACTTTTAACCAAAACCTCCAACTATTTACATATAACTTATATATCAAAAGTTCTCAGTTGAGAGTTGTTAGTTATAAGTAGAATTTCGTAGAAATTTTCTGGCGGATCCGCCATTTTGCAAAAACAAAATGGCGAGATCTCGCCAAATTTTGCATAGCAAAATTTGGCGGAGAGGGTGGGATTCGAACCCACGTCTCCTTTCGGGAGAACCGCTTTTCGAGAGCGGCGCCTTAAACCACTCGGCAACCTCTCCGGCTACCCCAAGCAAATTAAGCCGATTTATTCGCTTATCAGTCCCTTATAACTCAAAACTGGCACGAACCTTAAATGGTTCGCGCTAACCTCAACCTTAACCTTTGTGTTACCGCCTTCGTTCCTTAAAAAATGTTTTCAATACTTCGCTGCATTCTTTCTGAAGAATACCTCGGTCTACGTTTACCTTATGATTTAAACCGTTATCGTCCAATAATCTGAATTTCGATTCCACTGCCCCAAACTTCGGCTCAAGTGTTCCATAGACCAATCGCTGTATCCTGCCGTGAACCATTGCGGAAACGCACATGGGGCAGGGTTCAGCCGTCACATACATCACTGTTTCATCTAAGCGGTAATTTCCTAAAATATTTCCTCCTTTTCGAAGGACAAGAATTTCCGCATGGGCAGTGGGATCGTTGAGTTCGATACATCGGTTATGATCTTTTGCAAGCACCTGATCCCCTTTCAATAAAACGGCACCGACGGGTATTTCCCCTCCATGGCCAGCCTTCTGTGCTTCCTCCAGTGCCATCCTCATATACTTTTCGTCAACTTCGTTATCTTTCATTCTCGATTTCGGATAAATCACCGATGACTGACCACCTGAACTACGTTGAGTGCAGGGCTGTCATGCCCTGGACCATGTGATAAAGGGCCATGCACCCTGCGTGGTGCAGTTAATAGTGGCGCCCTGAACTACGTGGAGTTCAGGGCTGCCATGTACCCCGCGTGGTACATGGCGCGCCCAGGGTGATTCGAACACCCGACCTGCGGATTCGTAGTCAATACCTCTGAGCTTCCTAACCTCCTCAAAGTAAAGGAAGTATTTGAAATCACTTGATTTTGGTTTTTCATATTTTTCCCAATTTTAGCATATTTTAGCACATTTTGGAAAGTTTTTCTCACACAAATTCTCACACGGATATTCTTCTATTGTATTTCCCCTCCCTGATCCCCCTTCCTCCTATCAGATGACTTAATTGACAAAAGCGACATCCTTTGATAAAAGAGGCTAATGATAGTGGCTTACCCGGCATAGCCTAATGTTTCATCAGAGGGAGGAGAAAAGGGCTCGAGCAATGTGTTTCCTAATAGGGATGATGGGTGGCATTGTTCCAATTCTTGCGATAACCAGCATTTTAAAAATCCACTCGTTTGACTATTCGCTAATTTCTTTTAAAAAGACAATGCTGACCAACAGGAAAAAACGGCTTTTTTATTGACAGAGTTCAGTAGAATTGATAGGAGGTATGGTGCAGATGAAAGAACCGTTCAATTTAAGCATTGAGGGAAGGGTTATTAAAGAGTTTAAAAAAAATGTTGAACGGGTTGGGTTAAGTGCTTCGGGGGTGATTGAGATCTTTATGAGAGGGATGCTTTCAGATGAGCCGCTCGATAGGATGAAACGATTTATAGACCTCACCGCCCTATTGCGAAAAGAGATCACCCGTTAATAATACCACTCATTCCCTTCTTAGTATGGAATGAGATTTTTTTAATGGATGATGCGCATTTAATGCGTGTATTTTACCATAAAGTGCGCATAGGCGGAAGTAAAGGAGGAACGTGATAATCCCTCTCTAAATTACAGGGAACGAATGCTGCTTGATAGGCTATCCCATTGCTCACTTTCAATGGGAGATCCTCCGAAGTCTTCTTGAAGATTAGTAGATATAATCCTCAAAAAAGGAAGGCGATATTCGGTTGTCAAAGAACAAGGATAGGCGGAAAAAAGGTTCCTCAAGTGGATTGAATCCCCGTCCTTTTTCCAAAGGAGCTACAGCGATGGAAATTGACAAAGAGAGAAACAGAATCGCATTGGAACGGATCTCTTTTCATCTCGATGAGGCTATGCGGTTTTGTAACCAGTTGGATCTTTCCGGACTCGGCCCTTTGGAGCAAAGGGAATGGGATAACAGAATGCAGACCTGCAAAAATGCCATTGAATTTACCAAGGAATCGTTCCAGAAATTGAGTAAAACCCTTGAGTAATTTTTATTTTCTACCATTTTAGGCACTTCTCAGCCTCTACCGCATGCCGGGAATGAGTGGGGGGACAAGCGGTTGATCGATGTTGGCAGATGCCTCAAGGTTTTAAGGTTCTTTATATGTCGGGGTATACAGATAAGGCCATCGTTCACCATGGGGTTCTGGAAAAAGGAGTGAATTTTATTCAGAAACCCTTCACATTTGCTGGGCTGGCAAGGAAGATGAGAGAGGCACTGGACAAATAAATCCTATTTTTTTGGAGGACGTAACCTCTTTAACATCATCTATCAATCGGAACATTCTTATGAAAGAGATTTTGACATCCAAAGAAGCTGCTTTGTATCTTAACGTCCATGTTCGAACCATCTACAACCTGGCAAAAAATGGAAGGATTCCAGGCCGAAAGCTCGGCGGAAGCTGGAGATTTAACAAAGCCATTCTTGACGAATGGCTTTCGGGTCGTATGGGGGAGAGAAAAGAAGGCCGAGAGTTGATGCCCCTCACCATCAAACTTTCTCCTCTTCCCTCCCACAAAGGTAGAGCAGCTTTTTAGGGCCATCATCAAGGCAGAAAAACCTACGTGCCAGGTGGAAGCCATCCTGACGACACATTCCTGTATTCGTCATTCCTGAAAATTACCCTTCCATACAACCTTTTAAGTGGTAATCGATAATTCTTGTTGAAGCTTTCATTCAAAATTAGTAGACTTCTATCAAACCATAGGGTATCGAATCAACCTCCCAACCTAACCTCAGGGAGAGTTGGGGAGGAGGTCAGGGATGACAAAGGTGGATATCGTTGAGGGTATTTATGAGAAAGTGGGATTTTCTAAGAAAGAAGTGGCTAAAATTGTAGAGTATATTTTTGATATCATCAAAGACACCTTGGTCAAGGAAGATAGGATCAAGATCTCCGGGTTTGGAAATTTTGTAGTTCGAAAAAAAAAGTCGAGACGGAGCCGAAACGTGCAGACAGGGAGCGTCATCGAGATCACGGCAAGAAGGATCTTGACCTTTAAGCCCAGTCAGGTGTTAAAGGGAAGCCTCAATCGTTGGGGGATCAATAATTCCAAATAACCATAGAAAGATTATAAAGAAGCCAGCAGTTGAGTGGAGAAAGATAAAGTGAGCAACAGAAACACTCGTGTATGCCCGGTTGAAAGAGCGGGCAGGCTCGACAATAGAATTCGAAGATGGATACAAAACCCTCGGAAATTACTAAAATCCTATATTCAGGAAGGGATGACAGTTCTTGATATAGGTTGTGGTCCAGGGTTCTTCTCTACTGACATGGCTCAAATGGTCGGCAAATCCGGTCGGGTTATTGCTGCTGATTTGCAGGAGGGAATGCTTCAGAAGCTAAGAGATAAGATTCAAGGAACAGAACTTGGGGAACGTATCACACTGCATAAGTCTGAACAAAACAGAATAGGCGTATTAGAGAAGGTGGATTTTGCTTTAACTTTCTATGTGGTTCACGAAATACCCAATCAGAAGGAATTTTTCGAAGAATTAAAATCCATATTAAAACCGAAAGGACAAGCTCTCATAGTAGAACCACCATCCCGTGTCTCAAAGGCGGCATTTAAAGAAACTATTGCAAAGGCAAGAGATGCTGGATTTACATCGGCTGAAGGGCCGAAGGTGTTTCTCAGCAAAACAGCGATTTTGAAAAATGGCTAACACCTTCATCAAACCGATCAAGTTTAAGTTTAGCTCTGTGGCCCGGCGGCCTTATCCCGAAGATTCCTCCCTTGTTTATTCCAGTCAAGTATTTTTTATCTTTTAAGGCGTTACAGTTTTTGCCCTGCCAAGTGAGTTCCCGTTCTCTCTTTTTCAAAAATTGCCCTTTTAAGCCCGTCATTCAGAAAATCCATATCCTCATAGGCACTCCGTAAATTTATCTTCAAAAGATGTCTCCTGGACGATTTAAAAGATTAAAAGTGCCCTTTTTGAACATGATTTCCCGAAGTCTATAGACCGGAGAGATACTGCAAGAACAGTCTTGAAGAGGGGCGGTCATCGCTATCCAGACGTTTGGGGATTCTTTGGGATTCCATCGTCATTGCCATGTTCTTTGCACGGATGGCTGTTTTTACGGCGAGGGGGTTTTCCGGGTGGCCCCTCGCTTTCTTGTGCGGTATAATTAAACAAAGAGGGTTTGAACATAATGGAAAAAGGCCGAGCGAACAACAAAGGGAGTTGATTCTTCAAATCCTTTTTCGCCCTTCAGCCACCGGAATCGTGAAGGATGATGCTTCGCCACCCATAATTGCTAAATGGCTCAATATG
The DNA here is from genome assembly GCA_035319625.1 of Thermodesulfobacteriota bacterium. Taxonomy (GTDB): domain Bacteria; phylum Desulfobacterota; class BSN033; order BSN033; family UBA1163; genus UBA1163. Next base: position 5,694 of record DATHCH010000300.1, on the reverse strand, counting down.
ATAACAAGCTGATACAGTAAAATTGACCAGATTGAGGTAACTCAAGATACTCAAACGACTAAGTATCACTACAAGGAAGTGAATAGGAAATGGGTAATTGAAAGGGTGGAGGCATTCGTCGATTTAGTGCTCAGAGCTTACTGAGTATTCACTCTTGCTTTCGTGCATTCTCGGACAACAGGGGGCTGATATGGAAAAACCGGTTGTGTTCCTTTCGCATTCGAGTAAAGACCGGAGGAGCTTATCTCGGTTAAGAGAAATGCTCATCGAAAAAACGGGCGACACTATCGACTTTTTTCTCTCAAGCGATGGCCAGAGCATCAAATTAGGTCATAACTGGGTACACAGGATCGAAGAAGCACTTCAAACAGCCAAGATTATGTTTGTCTTCATTACGCCTAATTCAATTGGATCGTCTTGGATGCTCTTCGAGTCTGGTTTTGAATACTCTAAAAGAATCCGCGTTATACCTACTGGATTCTTGGGTATGGATATTGCGGCCTTATCTCCACCTCTAAGCATTTTACAAGGATTCAATATAGGATCATCGGATGGTCTCGACAATCTTATAGCGATCCTAAACGAGGAATTTTCGTATAACCATGCAGCAAGATTCACTGGCTCAGAATTTCAGGAGCTTTTAACAGAAGGTGGCCTTTTGGGCATTAGCCCTTTAGGACAATATACGCCATTTATCGACAATATCAGAATTCGTATTCGTCAAGGATTTAAAATTCACATTGATAAGATTATTGAAGAAGCCATAGATTTTTTTAAAGAGAGCAAGGTAGAATTTGAGCATTCTCTTAACCACATCCAGACTTTTGGTCTGGTTATGAGAGTCGATCCAGGACCTAATCGATATTTAGAAATTGAACTCGATTCATCGTTGGTTTCTGTCACATTTCCTATATTGGAAACACTATTGAAAAAGATAAGAGAAGAGGGCGTTGAAGGAATCATGATGGAATTCCGTTTTAACAGCTTAATATGGTGCGAAGAGCGGGGCTTCAAGCTTAGCGCAAAACTTTATGGGTTACCCATAAGCTTTGGGTCTGAAGGAAAATTAGGATACGGAGATTTCGAATTTAAGGTGGACTCCCTACATGTTCTGGGGGCCACTACAGTTCTTGGTGGTGGAGTTCATGAAGGAGCAACTTTAGGAGTAACATTTAAGGTCAACAATCTATCAATAGACTCTCTGCGACATTTGATCGAGCTTTTGTTTGAGCGCGGGGTATTATTTATATGGCGAGGTAGTACATAAGTTTAGAAAAGGCCGTAAATTTTCCAATGGAAAGAAGGAGGATGTTTCAATGAAATCAGTGGAGTCGTTCTGCGAGAAAGCAATAGAGATGGGGATCGAGGGAGCAAAAATCATTGAGCCTAACCCTTTGGTTTTACATGCCTAGCCCTATGTAACCCCGACCCAAAATCTGTCCCCGCTTTGAATAAAATGTCATCATTGGAACGTGTCTTCCCACTGCAAGCCCCCTTCGAGAACCTCCCTGAATGAAGAATGCCTCCTTTCAAATTAATAAGTTACAGAGCAGGAATGTTTCCGTCCTTTCCCTGGCACACATCTTGCTTCCTATCAAAATAAAGCAGACCACGAAAAACTCTATAAAACTCAAGCAAAGCGAGATAAGGCACCTCATGGCAAAAACCAAAGATGAGGTCTTAACCACAGACGAAGCGATTCAATACCTAAAGATCTCAAGGCCTACTTATTTTAAGTGCATTCGTCTTGGCAGAATAAACGCAATCAAAGTTGGCAGCGGCTGGAGAGTCCTTCAGTCAGAGTTACATAGATTTCTAAAAGGAAAGAGAGACATCGAAGATTAGCTTTCCCCCTTCAATGAGGGAATTTAAGAAAATAAGGAGGAGAAAGATGAAAAAGATGCAAAAGGAATATCCACAAAAGAAAATAAGGGAACTTAGGGAAGTGGAAAAGAAAGAAATACGGAAACATGTTAAGGGAGGTGACGAAAACGTCTACAAACTTGCGAACGAATTTCACTGTAGCACATCGCAAATTGCTGGAGTTAAAGCAGCTTTGAATCGAGGGATAAAGGGGAAATAAATAACCGAAGATACTTCTTCTTACTTACTCTGGTAATTTCAGTTTTGGTAGGAATAAAGCTTCCTCTAATTGTAGGAGTGATAGACTCCGATTACATAGCCATTTCTTTCAGCATGGTCTGGGCCATCTACTCAATTATTCTGCTTCGGTACGTATTTCTTGTAGAAGGTAAACTAATGCAAGATATTTTTCACGCATGATTCAGAATAAACCTGAAACCTGCACTAAAGGGGGTAATATGATTGGGACTGCCTATAAGCATCATGGGTCTGAGGATGCAGGGAACCCCATCGTCTTTCCTCAGCCCGGCAGCACAGCGACTCCCCGATTAACTTACGGGACAATGGAAAACCAGAAACGCTGGTCGCCAGTAAATGTTGTGGGCGAAAAAGGAGGGTGAAAAAGACTTCACCCTTCCGGAATCGCTTGTCTACTTGCCGATATAGTCCTTCAAATTCAATTTTTCATAACCCACAACATCGGCCTTCAAATACCTCTCTCTTTCTAGTGGATCGACTGTCGCATCGATTCCAATCTTTGTCACCGGATCCATCTTTGTCTTCCGACTCGGATCCATAACAAAACCCCATATGGATTTTATCGTTAAAAGATCCTTTGACAAATCCGCTCGCGTTTAAATTGCCCAATTGACCTCATTTGGAGCGTCGACGTTAACATCTTTATCGACGACCACAGCATATTTTATCCATGGATCAGATAGAGCAGAGAGCAGGAGATTCTTGCCCAACCCCCTTTGAACCGGAGGAAAAGTGTCAACCTGAATCACACAATTCATGAAATTTGGAAGTAAATTGACTGTGATCACACGAGGAGAAACCACCCTTAACATCTCCAAGATCCTGGATTCCATGGGTACCGCCAATAGGGATTGCTCTTCAACGGTCCCGGGGAGAATGTTTTGATAGACGGGGTTCTTACGATGTGTAATACATGAGATGGTTATGATGGGAAGTTCACTCCTGGGCCCGTATACTCTCTGATTCTCTCCCATCGGACCTTCCATGCCGGTCTTCTCCCATGAAACAATGCCTTCAAGGACAAATTCCGCATTCGAAGGAACGTAGAGGTCGACCTTTCTGCATTTAACCACTTCCACGGGGCTCCCTTTCATAGCACCCGCATACTCAAACTTGTCCTTGTCATATTGAATACCTGCCTCTGAAGCAAACATCACAAACGGATCGGCTCCAATAATGATAGCAATTGGCATATCTTTCTTTAAGGCTTTGTACTTATTGAAAATCATCCAATTCCTTTGCATGGGGGCGAAGAAAATATTTAACTCCCGACCCCCTCGATACATCATTCTACAAATCGCTGAGTTCATCTTTCCCGTTTCAGGATCTTTGATGGCCGCGATGCCAGCAGTAATATAGTAGTTTGCATCTTTCTCATAATTCCAAGGGATTGGAACAATGTCTTTGATATCTTTAAAGTCTTCATGGATCACTTCTTGGCATTGGCCTTTGTTGATAAACTTAACAGGAAACCTTTGGGCCCTTCTGGATGCCAAAACAGTTTCAACTAGCTTTTCCGGTGGAACTCCGAACATATAGGAGATCATCTTTCGGGAGGTATAAATATTTCCCAACATTCGCTGTCCTTTTCCGTCTAAGTTCGTGAAGAGGACAGCTGTCCCTAACTCATTCAATATCTTCATCTGTACAGTTCCCGCCTCATACTTCGTATTGACTGTTTTCGTCACCGTCACCAACTCACCCTTCTGGTCCAAAAATTCGATAAAATCTCGTAGATCATTAAATACTTTTGCATTTGCGAAGCCCAAACCGAAGCTTAGCACTAAAATGGGAACGAGTAATGCCGTGAAAAATTTCTTCTTATCCATTCCTTACCTCCTTTAATTCAATTATTTTCTCTGAAAGAGTGGGGAGGGATGTGAAAGACCTCCAAAAAGGCACTGAAACCCTTTTGGCGCTCCGTAGAGGCATCTTTTGTAAATCCCATTTCGTAACATGTTCGAAAAGACTGAGGTTGAAAGGTTGTTCTGAAGCGCTATCGCTTGATAAGAATCTACTGATTTTGAAGGCAGATGTCAACTGGAAAAAATATCGATCACTACTTGAAAGCTTGTATAAAAGTGCGATTTTGAATAATCACTCTTTCAGTCGCCAATATTCAATTTCACCCCTTAAATCCTCTACTATGTCCTAACGAATCTGTAATTTGCTCTTAAATTCGTCTGCCCTTTCGTTATAAGAGAACGTGCCTTTCTTGGTGATGGAGTAGAAAATCTCATCGTGGTTGACATTGTAATCAATGTGACCCCCAATCAACTTAGCATTCCCTATCATGCTTTTCACATCAGGTCTGCATTGAATCAAAAAATCCCACTTGTTCTTTATCCTGTCCATTTATTCCTTTCGGGGAGATCACCCTGTCCCCCAAGGTTCTTTAACTCTATTCTAACTTGGTTTTTGGGCTTCTTTCAAAGGGAAGAGCCACTTGAATGGAGACCAGACTTCTCGTTCAATTTTTAAGCAGGTTATTCTATGCGGTAGCGTTCTTGTCTGGGTGAGGGAAACCCTTCCTGGGAGGCTTCAAGGGAAACTCCTTTTGGTTCCTCTGTCGGTAAAGTTCTTTCAACTTCTCTACCACCGCCCGGTTGGCCGTCGGCGGCAAATCACCCTTTTTGTGTTTACCTGACATACTTCCTCCGTTACCCCACAACCCCTATTCCCCACGCATGGGGGATCCCAAATTCAATCTTTCATTCATAAAAACCCATTTTTCAGAAATGTTTTTGCTCCGATTCTTAAAAAAATTGGCCGTTTACTACCTTTATTTTTCTCTCCCTCTTCATCTCCTAACTTACCACCTTCACCATCTCTCTTCCAAATAACGCCTTTATAGTTCATTTGATTCGCTTTTCGCATAAATCACAAAAATATAGACTTTTTTCTGAATTCTCAGCTGTGATAGCCTTTTCAATCTTTTCCGTTATTTCACTGTCTTTATTAATGCATTCTACACAATAAATATGTCCATCTTCGGTGGAATAACCGACTACCTCTTTTTTATCGGTCATTTTTTACTCTTCCTGAAACCTGGTGTGGACTTCTTAAATTTAGCAAGGGGTCAATTTTTTATGGTTGAAACCGCTGTTTTAGAATTTGGGTAAGTTCATCAAGGAAGCCTAATTGTCCTTTTATTATTTTCTCCCTTGCGACCGAGATGGGGAACCAATCCGCTCTATCCACTTCCGGAAATTCCTGCTGTCTTCCAGAACGCGGAGGCCATTCCATCAAAAATGTATTACTTTTGATTGCTGAGACATCGCAATCCCCTTCAAAAGCCCAGGCGCTAATGATCTTGCCGCTCGGCTGCTTTCGAGGAGTCAGAGGTATTAATTCACCAAAGGCCTTAAAACTTGTCTCTTCCTGGAACTCGCGTTTAGCCACATTGAGCGGATCTTCCGGGGGCATATATTCTCCTTTGGGAATCGACCAGGAGCCCGCATCCTTTTTTTGCCAAAAAGGTCCGCCCGGGTGAACCAGGAAAACCTCAAGAACCCCGCGACGGCGTCGGTACATCAATAAACCTGCACTCTTTTTAGACATACTGGTCTATTG
>DATHCH010000299.1:0-10725 GCA_035319625.1 Thermodesulfobacteriota bacterium | reverse complement strand
CTTCTATGTTTTTGTGCTCATTCTTTTAATCACTGGGACTTATTCGAGGAATAGAATTTGGAATAGCGATATTGGGCTCTGGGCCGATTGTGTAAAGAAATCTCCTAACAAAGACCGACCGCATGCCGGCCTTGGAAGTGCTTATGCCGATCAGGGGAGGTATCAGGAGGCTATTGCTCAATTAACCGGAGCGCTGCGGGTCAACCCCCGTTACGTTGAGGCCCATAACAACCTTGGAAATGCTTATACCCATCAGGGGAAGTACCAAGAAGCTATTACTCAATTAACCGAAGCGCTGCGGATCAACCCCCATTACGCTGATGCACATAACAACCTTGGAATTGTGTATACCTATCAGGGGAAGTACCAAGAAGCTATTACTCAATTAACCGAAGCGCTGCGGATCAACCCCGATTATGCTGAGGCCCATTACAACCTTGGAAATGCTTATATCCATCAGGGGAAGTATCAAGAGGCTATTGCTCAATTTACCGAAGCGCTGCGGATCAACCCCAATTACGTTGAGGCCCATAACAACCTTGGAATTGTGTATACCCATCAGGGGAAGTACCAAGAAGCTATTACTCAATTAACCGAAGCGCTGCGAATTAACCCCAATTACCTTGAGGCCCATAACAACCTTGGATTTGTGTATACCGATCAGGGGAGGTATCAGGAGGCTATTGCTCAATTTACCGAAGCGCTGCGAATTAACCCCCATTACCCGGACGTACACAACAACCTTGGAAGGGTCTATACGTATCAGGGGAAATATCAGCAGGCTATTGCTCAATTTACCGAAGCGCTGCGGATCAACCCCGATTACGCTGAGGCCCATTTCAATCTTGGAATTGCATATCGTACGATGGGCGATAGCAGCTCAGCCTTCAAAGAATATCAAATCCTAAAGAAGATGAATCCAAGTTTGGCCAACCGCTTCTATGGAAAGACTAAATAGACCCCTGCTCTTCTGGTTTTTATGGGGTAAAAAACGAATAAAGGCAGTGTCCGAAATGCCCCTGTCTTTCAGACCTCGCTTCTCATCTCCGTATCGAGGATTATTAACTGAAACGTTGCACTATCAAATAAAATTGGAAAATAACACTTTGGAAGTAGTCTTTGGGTTGCGATATATTCGTTGGGGTATTGTTGTTATACTCCGGGCGTATTATAAGAATACGGATTCTGGATACTGCAACACGTTTGAGAAATAGGCATTATGATGGAAGCATTTTTTACGGCCTTAATCGACACAAGCGGCATTTATCTGTGACTATTGTTCTTCTGAGGTCTAGGAGAACTAATACCAACGCATCAATTCCTTTTACTGCGTCATTGCGAGCGATGAAAGGGAGCGTGGCAATCTCTCTTCATAACTACGAGATCGCTCCGTCATTTCATTCCCCTCAAAAACAATTTATTTGATGCGTTTGTATTAAAAAGCATAGGTTGTGCCCACACTATTCAGGAGGAACTGCGAAGGCATTTTCTCGGCAAATTGATTGATGGCCTTCCACCCGGTGCAATGCATAGGGGCGACAAAAGTAGGATCGATCTTCTTCATCTCCTTGATGGTAGGCTCAATGATTGGTTCAAAAATCGGCCCAGTGAGATGAAATCCACCCAAGACCGCGTCAACTTTGTTTGTTTGGGTTACTTTCTGGGCATGTTTAACCGTATTGATGATCCCTGCGTGAGAGCACCCTCCAATGATGACCAGCCCCTTATCTTTCACTTTGACTACGACTCCGCGGTCATCGGGGAAGGGATCCGTAACCCAACGCCCGTCGATTTTCGCCTCTGCCCCCGGAAACCCTTTCTCAAAATTGGTTTCCCTCTCCACCTCACCCAAGACGAGGATGAGTCCTGAAGCCGTGGTAGAATCCTCCCTGATTTTTTTTAGTTCAACTCCGGCTTCCTTCAGGATATTTTCATCTAAGGAGGGCAGCTCTCTCTGAACCCCAAGAGTGGGAATGTTGAGGCGTCGTTGCAGGAAAGCTTCTGGATGGAGGATGAGGGGAATTCCTTTTCGGAGTCTACCGAGGACTTTTTGCAGAGCCCAGAAATGATCAAAATGGCCGTGGCTTATAATGACCGATTCCACCTTGGTCAAATCGATCTTTAAAAGATCGGCGTTATGGAGGAGGCAAGTAGCTGATATTCCCACGTCCATGAGCACTGTGTGTTCCTCAGAGTCTGCAGATGCCTTGATGAGGCAGGAGAACCCGTGTTCGGCAAGAAAGAAATTCGGCGGAGGAACCGCCGGACGTTTCAGCACCTCTGAACTCTGGAGGAGAAGCATGTTCGTATAATTATCCACCAAGATGGTCACCTCCAGTTTTTCTGCTTCCCTCAGGCTGACCGGGTTCATTTTTTCCTCCCTTCCTTACATCCTTTTTCAGAAGATGCTTATCTGGTTGATGCGCCATTACTTTTAGGTGGACAAACATTATGAATGTATCCCTTTGTCCCATCAAACATATTTTTGTAACGGGCATTTTGTCCCTTTACAATCAACTGGTTGCAGTAATCACATTTATGAGGTTTTCTTACTTTGACAGAATGCGAATATGGAAATCGTTCTTTTCTTGACATTTACCCTCCTTGGTGTACAAACCGTACAAGCGTATTTCAGAATTTCATTACGTGGAAAATAATTCCGTTCTCCCCCTCTGTTGAGCCTATGCACCTTTTTGGCTTACCAAAACAGCAATTGGGTAGCTGTATTTGATACGACCTTCTTCCAGGCGCGCGTTTATGCCCATCTCGTCGTTCCCGACGGTTTGGCGAATCAGTGCACGCACCTTGTCCGTATTCCCCTTTTCAGGAAACGACCGCTGTAAGACACTTTCCAGCTCGAGTTCCATCTTGTAATATTTGATTTTGGGGGCCGGCAATCCGACGTCGTGAAAAAGCCCTTCCATCTCCGAGAGGGACAGGGCTCGCACATGCGACGGGTCCCTGAGCTTTTCCATCTGATTGAAACATTCGGCCTGTTTTGGGTCCTCCGAGGCCATCACATCAACCAGCGCGACTTTGCCCCGGGGTTTACAAACTCTCTTCATCTCGGAGAGCACGCCTCGAGGGTTCTCTAAATGGTGAAATGCATAGCGTGAGGTGACGATTGAAAAAGAAGTATCCGCATATGGCAGTACGTACACATCCGCGACTTTCCAAGATACGTTCTTGAGCCCGCGTTCCCGCTGCAAAGACTGAGCTTGTTCGATCATCGCAGGCACGAGATCGACGCCCGTGGCATGTCGCGTGATTTCAGCGAACGCGCAAACCGCGATCCCGGACCGCACGCAACATCGAGTACTGTATCTTCCACACCGGCACTCGTCGACGCTAACAATAGCTCCAGCGCTCGCTTATCCCTCATGGCCGCCGCACTTGCAAATGGACTCGCTTGCTTCGTGAACTGGTCTAAAACCACCCTCTTCTGACTCTCCATCTATTGAGCGCTCCTTATGTAACCTGAATATAACATGGGGATCACCGGCGGCCCAAAGCCATCCGCAGGAGTAATTTGTTCTCTGAACCCTTTCTCATCAATAACTTATGCCAGTTTTCTTGGTAAACTTGGCCAGGGTTTTATCGAAGGTCCAAAGAGGAACGTCCGTTAATAAAGCGGACGCAATCAGATGGACATCTACATAGCCTAATCCCATTCCCATTAGGTGGTTATTCTCAATGAATTTTAAGACTTCTTCATCTTCGGTTAAGATAGACATAGGAAGTGATTGAAGATATGTAAGGATTTCATGTCGATTTTTGAGATTCCCACAGGCAAGCTCACCAACAACGAATGGATGGCATACAACTTCCCCAGCATTCAATAACTTCTCAAGGCCCACATTTCCATTACGAAGGTGAGACACCCAGACGGAGGTATCAACCAGAACCATCTTATTTCTCCGCCATTCTTCTGCGGGGTATCATTTCCAGTTTCTTTTCGGTTCCGCCCAGTTTTGCAAGCCTCTTATTGCTTTCCATAGCAATTAATGCCTCTAACCCAAGTTTGACGAGTGTTGTCTTTTCTTTGATGCCTGTCAGCTTTGAAACCTTTTTAATGAGATCGTCTTCGATGTTTAAGGTCGTCCTCATATAACCCTCCTAATTCTATATGTATCAATATGCATGATTACTGCATACGTTGTCAAAAAATTTTCAAGATAACATTATTTTTATACTGCTGCGATTATTTCCTAAAAGCCGACCTTATGTTCCCCCTCACCCTTGCCCTTGCCCTCCGGCTGGCAGGCTCTTCCCTGCCTTCGTCCCGCAAGCGGGCCTTTGCGCAGGCAGGCACCAGGAGAGAGGGAGTAAACTGAAGAGTTTAGGAGGGTGGTGTACTATTTAAATTCTACAAACTGATCTTTGGGTGCCCCGCATACCGGGCAAACCTCGGGCAAGACGCCATCCGACACATAGCCGCAAACCTGGCACACATAATAAGTGGTCTCCCGTTCTCCAATCAGGTGGTTGATAGCGTTTTTGTAAAGTTTGGCGTGAGTTTCTTCTACGTCTCTGGAATTGGACAAGACACTCAAGGCCGCGGCGTCTTCTATCTCTTCGGCAAGCTCGATAAAATTGTCATAAGCCACTCCAGCCACATGGACTTCTGACTGAAAGCTCTCTTTGAGATTGCTGTCGGTATCATTGATCTCTCGGAGCATCCGAAGGGCCTTTTCACCGTGAATCTCCTCGCTGAAAGAAATCACGCGGAAGAGTTTGGAAATTTGGGGAAGCGCTTCCTCATCCGCTTTCTTGGCAAAGATTTTCAGCCGGAGTGCAGCCTTGGCCTCGCCTTCATAAACCTTGTGAAAAGCATCTTTGAGCCTCTCATCCATGGGTTCCCCCTATCGATTTGATTCCCTTATTTTTTATCTATACCATTGATAGGAAAAGGAAAACATCTATTTTTTTCTATTGTCTTGTCCAAGAAATTCGTTGCCCCTCACCCCATCCCTCTCCTCAGCGCCTGCCTGCCCTTGTCTGCCGGCAGGCAGGGGGAGAGGGGCGTGAGAGGGTGTAGAAAATAAAAGAATAGGGACACATCCCCTTTTCCTCTTCGCAGCATCATCAATGGGATGTGTCCCTATCGCTACTCTTTTTCGAAGCGCTTTCGCTCTTCTGCTCTCAGTTCACGCCTGAGGAGCTTGCCGACTTTCGATTTTGGGAGCATGTCGCGGAATTCTATATATTGGGGGACTTTGTAGGAGGCTAACCTCTCGCGGCACCACTTGAGGAGATCGTAGGCACTCACACCCTTCACATCCTCTTTCAGAACTGCAAAGGCCTTGATCCTTTCGCCAACCTTTTCATCAGGAACGCCCACCACGCAGGCAGAGATCACCGCAGGATGTTCCTGCAAAACCGCTTCTATTTCTGAAACAGCCACACGATACCCTTTGTGCTTGAGCGTGTCCACAGATCGATCTAAATAGAAGAGCCACTCATTTTGGTCTATGCGTACGATGTCACGCGTCCTGTACCAGAGTTTCCCATCCATCTCAATAAAGCACTCGGCGGTCTCTTCAGGTTTGTTCCAGTAAGCCTTGACCATATGCTCAGAGGAGACCAACAATTCTCCTGGTTCACCAGGAGGAACAGGTTCAAGCGTATCGGGATCCACCAGCTTGACCTTTTGAAGAGGTGTTATTGTGCCAGCGCTTCCTGCCGGAGCCTGTTCGCCCAAGGGTGTCAGCGCCACGCGGCCACAGGTCTCTGTTGCCCCATATCCTTGATAGATCGGCTTCCCGAACTTCTTAAGCCATCGCTCAGCTACCTCAGCGGGCAGGACGTCGCCACCGGAGAAGCAGTACTTGAGCGAACCCAAATTGTAGTAGTCCACTCGGTCATGTTCGAGAATCATGCGATACATTGCAGGGACACCGAAGAAAGTCAATACTTTGTATCTTGCAATATGCTCGAAGAGGCCGTCCAGATTCACCCTGGGAAGCAATACCATCGTATCGCCAGAAAGGATTCCTCCCAGCCCGACTGCCTGGCCGAGAATATGGAAAAGCGGTCCTCCTTGAACAAGGATGTCTTCTCCCTTGGGGATAGAGTGTTCACTCATCGCCCTCTGCTCAACAACGCTTTCCAGAAACACGATATTTGTAAAAGGGACTCCCTTGGGGAGGCCTGTGGTGCCCCCTGTATAAAGCATTTCAACCATTTCCTCGGGCTCTGCCTTGAAAGATGGCAGAACAGAAACAGGACCACTTTTTAACAGTTTTCTAAAACAAAAAATATCCCCTCCGGAATTAAACTTCCCTACGGGAATTTTATTAAAACCTCTTCCAATGAGCCATTTCCACCAAGGGACAAGCTCGGCAATATTAGTAACGATCACTCTGTTCAATTTGGTTTCGGGAAGCACTTGTGTCACATACCCAAAGTTAGTATCCAGACAGAAGACGGTCTCAGCGCCGCTGTCATTGGCCATGTATTTGAGATCAATGGGCGTATAGATCGGTGAGATCGGGACGGCAATAGCACCGATGCGCTGCAAGGCAAGCCATACGATGACCCACTGCGGACAATTCGGGAGATAAAGGATGGCCTTATCTCCTTTGGAAACACCCATTTTGTGAAGATTCGCCGCCAGGCTCTCAACCGCTTCGCGCAACTCAAAATAACGATACTGCATGCCGAGGTAAATAAGGGCTGGTTTCTGCGGAAAATCCCTGGATATCTTATCAAATTGTTCGTAGATAGAACCAGTCGCTACCGTCATTAATCCTTTATCCTAAGCTGTTTAGTCCGATCAACGCCAAATGACAAAGTTCGCGCGGAGCGATCAACCGAAGGTGAATCAATGTCAATTCAAATCCAAAGCTCAGATGTCAAAAATGTTTTGGATTTTGGACTTTGACATTCATTTGGCATTTGCCTGCCTGCGCGAAGCCGCTTCGGCGAAGGCAGGGATTTTGAAATTTGGATTTTTGTAATCTCCTATACCCCAAAGTAAGCTGCCTTCACTTCCGGGTTGTCCATCAATTCCTGTCCTGTCCCAAAGAGGACGAGGATCCCATTCTCAATCACGTACCCTCTGTCAATAATCGGCAGAAGGGGCCTGGCAAATTGTTCCGTTACGAGAATAGTAACCCCTTCTCCCCGAATTTGTTTGATCGCTCGCCTCAGATCATGCTGAAGAACCGGAGAGAGTCCGAGGAGCGGTTCGTCCATCAGGAGAAGGCGGGGCTTGGTCATCAATGCCATGCCAATAGCAAGCATCTGTTGCTCCCCTCCACTGCAGAACCCGGCCTTTCTTTTTTCTATCTCTTTCAGATGGAAAAAGACGGAGTAGACGAAATCAAAGGTCTCCTTGACTCCGGAATCCTTCCTCAGATAAGCAGCGATTTTCAGATTTTCCTCTACACTGCTTTCAGGAAATATCGGATGTCTTTCTCGGCTTAATACGATCCCTTTCTTAACCCTTTTATCAGGTTCTGTTTTCGTAATGTCTTCGCCTTCGAACTTTATCTCACCCAGTACCGTTATTCTTTCGCCTCCCCTTCGGTCTTCTTTCCTCTTGATGTCAATCATCAAACCGGAGATCGTATTCATCAAAGTCGTCTTACCCGCGCTGTTCGAGCCAAGCACACCGACGACTTCCCCTTTTTCGACACTTAGGCTCAGATCGTTGATCGCAAGGGAGTTTTCAAAAAAGACCATTAAGTTCTTTACTCCGAGCATATTATCCTTCTTCTTCACTCCCAAGGTAAGCTGCTTTCACGGCTTCGCTCTCCATCATCTCGCGAGGAGGTCCGTCGGCAATTTTAGCGCCAAAATTTAGGGCGATGACTCGATGAGCAATTCGAAAAAGCTCTTTTAACCGGTGCTCCACCATAATAATGGTAAGACCGTCCGCGTTCAGCCTTTCAATGATCGGGAGCGTACTGGCTACCTCAGACATGGCCATTCCAGAAAAGAGCTCGTCGAGAATAAGCAAATCTGGCCGAAGGGCCATGCAGCGTGCCAATTCCAAACGCTTGAGATAACCATGGGGGAGACTGGAGGACACTTTGTAAGGAACAGAGGAGTCCCGTTCGAAACCGACATCTTCCAGAAGATCGATGGCGACATCATCTCGATCGCCGTACTGACCTCCCCTCAACTTCTTCACTCGGGTAGAATATAAGGGGATGATCAAATTCTTGAAGGCGGACAGTTGATAAAATGGCTTCACCATCTGAAAGGTCCGAGCAATTCCCATCTCTGCAATCCTATAAGGCATTTTGCCCGCAATATCCCTTCCCCGGTAAATCACCCTGCCAGAATCCGGTGTCACAAAGCCCGTCATCAAATTGACCAGCGTGGTCTTCCCAGAACCGTTCGGGCCGATGACGCCGAGAAGCTCTCCCTTTCCCAAAGAGAAACTTACCCTGACAATGGCCGCGACGCCACCAAAATTCTTACTCAACCCTTCGACTTTCAGAATTGTTTTGTCTTCCATCTTATCCGACTTCTACCATTCTCTCAAATTGGTGATACTTTCTCCTGATATAATGAAAGATGCCTTCGGGAAGGCCCACGATGCAGATAATGAGAATAGCGGAGTAGAAGACCACTCTCAGTCCGCCAACGCCACGAAGGACTTCAGAAAGAGGCATGAGTATGAAGGCACCTATCGTTGGACCGGCAAAGGTCCCCACGCCACCCAAAACAGCAGCGGTCAAGGGCAAGATCGAATAATCCATTGCAAAGGCAGCCATTCCCACGACCTGATTATAATGGGTCATGAAGGCACCGGCAAATGCCCCTGCCACACCGGCGATGAAGACCGCTTGGGCCTTGAACCAGTAAATGTTAATTGCCCCGCTCATGACCGCCCGATCATTGTCTCGGATGCCCTGAAGAACCAGTCCATAATCTTCGTTGATCAGTCTGCGAAAACCAAAAAGGCAGATGAGTAGTGCAAGGACAGGAACATACATTTCAACCCATATGTTGGGAAGAGGAGAAAGGGCGCTCATCCCTTCTGTTCCACCAAGAATTTTTGTCGTCTCAATAAATCGGCCCAGAAGTAATGGTAAGGTTAAAGTAACGATGGCGAAGTAGACTCCTCTTAATCTCAAAACGGGTAAGAGCAAAAGAGTGCAGAAAAATGCTCCCCCCAGCGTGCCCAAAGGAATGGTCAAAAGGGGAGGTAATCCAAAAGCATGATTTAAAAAACCTGTAATATAAGCTCCTGCACCAAAGAAAAGCGCTTGGCCCAGGGATATCAACCCCACAGAGGCCATCAAATCCCAGCTCAGGGCAAGCAACGCGATGGTACAGGTGATCATCAAAACCTTTTCCCAATAAAGTCCAATCACTCCTTTCAACAGAGGAAGAATGAGCAAAATAGTGACTGGCAAGACTCGAGGGAACATCAGATATGACATCTCCCTGTAAGATGAAAGGGCGAAGATGTCATCGCATCTCGCCTTGATTCCCCGGTCCAACCGCTCTTTTCTGAATTTCATAGAGTCCCTAATCCAAATTGTCCAAATCTTGTCTTATTAATATTCTCAAAATATTAAAGACATCGATCTGCAAAATCCCTCCTGCCCTCCCTTTTCCTAAAGGGAGGAATTACCCCTCTTTGCCAAAGAGGGGCGGGGGAGATTCTCCAATGCCCTTGCCCTAATTCCGCTGTATATATGTTCCGCAATCCGCATTCTACACTCCGCAATTCCTACACTCTCTCCTCCAGTTCCTTAAACTTCCCAAACAGACCTGAAGGTTTAATCGCGAGAACTAAGACGATCGCAGCCAGATAGACAACCATCATCCATTCTGGCTTAAAGTATGTACCCGTGATGATTTGGGCATATCCGAGGATAAGGCTTGCTACAAGAATTCCTGGAACGCTCTCCAGTCCTCCTACGATTCCGACGGCAACGGCGACCAGCAAGACTTCGTATCCAGTATTAATCGAAATGATACCCAGAGGAAGGATAACGATGGCAGCGACGGAAGACATCGCCGATCCGAGGGCCAAACTGAGGGCAGCCGTCCAATCCGATTTGATGCCGAGCGAGATCGCTGTTCGCTCATTCTGGGCAATCCCCCTGAACGCCAAGCCAATCCTTGTGTAATGGGTAAAGAAGTACAGGAAAAGGACCAACGCCAAACCAATCCCAATAATAAAAAGCCGTTGGTAATCCAGAGGTACTCCGGCTATCATCACCGTGCCTTTCTTAATGTAAGGCAGTGTAAACTCATAGGTCACAAATCCCAGCCAACGGAATAACTCCAGTATCCCAACGCCTAAAGCGAAGGTAGCAATCACCTCGGACAATGCGATTCCTCGTACTCTCAAAAGAATAACCCAGTAGGTAACGAAACCCAGAAGCCCGACAACCCCTATCGTGACGACGACTGCTGGGACGAACGGGAATTTAAGATAGTTGAGGAAGATCCAAACGAGGAACCCGCTGAGTAGATAAAAACCTCCGTAAGCGAAATTCGCCACCCCACTGATACCGAAAGTGAGGCTGAAGCCCATAGCGATCAAGGCTAAAATCACACTGTTCACTAACCCGTAGATGATGATGCTGGGTAACATTTTCCGCGCACTCGTCCCCTTCCCCTCGAGAGACTGTATCCCAATTGGACCGTTCGCCTTCAGACAGGCTCAGGACGAATGGCTACCCCATTGATTTGCAGACCTTACCCCGTTCTTGGTGAACTCGTCGAAACATAGACGGGTTTCAGACAGGCTGCAAT
>DATHCH010000298.1:0-12098 GCA_035319625.1 Thermodesulfobacteriota bacterium | reverse complement strand
TTGATCAACCGTTCTAGCGGCTAAATCTTGGATCTGTTAAAAATTGAGAAAGAAGAACTGAACCACCCCAGGGCTATATCTATGGAGAAAAAAATGGAAGAAATCGTCTATATTGAGAGGCCGGTTCTTAATAAACCTTATTTGATCATGGGATTTGAAGGATGGCCAAACGCAGGAGAGATCTCCTCGTTTGCCCTTCGCCATTTGATCGATAATTTAGGAGCAAGCAAATTCGCCTCCGTTCCAACTGAGAATTTTTATCAAATGTCTTCCTTCCGACCGATGGCAGTGATTAAAGAGGGCAGATTGGTCGAGCTGAAGTCCTCGGGCAATCATTTCTACTACGTCAAAGGACTTCCTTCCAACGACCTGATCCTTTTTTCCGGAGTCGAACCTCATCTTCGATGGAACGTTTTTGCCGATCTTACTCTCGATTTGGCTGAGAGATTCCATGTGATGGAGCTCTTTACCATCGGCGGTACTTACGACTACGTCCCTCACACTTATCCTCCGATGGTCAGCTGTCTGTTCAATCATGAGGAACTGGGGGAAAGAGTGATCCGGTCCGGGCTGGGGTTGACGGAGTACTCCGGACCCATCAGCATCCACACGTTTATCCTCGAGGCGGCCAAGAAGAGGGATTTGAGGGCAATCAGCCTTTGTGGTCATGTCCCACAATATCTTCAGACCAGAAATGTAAAGGTGGTCTGCTCCGTTCTCAAAAGGCTGACCGATTTGGTCGGAATAAAGACGGATCTGTCTGAGCTTGAAAAGGCCGGTGATTACTTCGATCAGCAGATCAACCAATTGGTGGAGGAGGATCCGAAGCTCCAAGAGGTCATCTGTAAGTTAGAAGAAGTCTACAAAGGGTCAGAAAGGCTTCGTCAACCGTTGAGAAAAGAGGGGGGCCCGAAAGAAGACAAAGTGGTCTACATTCAGGCCTTCGTAAAGAAATCGGAAGAAGATGAAGAAAAGTAGGCCACCCGTCTTTCCTGAAGCATCGGGGTCCGCTTTCATTTAAGAAAATCCGGTAAACCGAGATTCTGTCCGGCGGCCAGATTTTTTATTTCCCCTTTGCCGTCGGCTTGGAAAAATCCACCACTCTGTAGGCCAATGCCCAGCGCTGTTGTTCAGAGTATTGTGTCCATGCCACCATCGCCGAGTTTGGAATCCCCTTCGAAATAACTTCGAAGACTTTTTGAGGGTCTCCCTTCGTATTGGGCCATTCTTTCAAGGGCTTCTGGAAATCCGTCGGCGGGAGCTTGAGCACAGCCCCGGCTGGGCCCTTTCCGTCTCCTTTGCTGCCGTGACAGGATGTGCAGACCTGTTCATAGATTTTTCCTCCTTCTTTTAGCAGTTCGGGCGTTTTCTTGGGAGGCGTAAGGTTTGCAGCGAGACCTATCGTTGTGAGGAGAAAAAGAGACCCAATCATCATGATCCATGTCCGTTTTTTCATTTCTTTTACCCTCCTGCTCGTTTAGATTTTTTTAAAAAGCTCATGTGATAAAAACCAACCCTGAAAACGATTGCGAACCCTGAATTACGGACTCAATACTCTGTCTACGGAAAGGAGTGAGATGACGAGGACGGCATAAATATTCAATTTCATGAAGGTAGCCCTCAACGAGTCTTTATCGTCGCGAGATCTTAGAAAAATGATGGCACCCCAAAAAAGCCAAGACACCGCGGCCACTAACAAAAGACAGAAGAAAACGGAATTGAGAAGCCCGAATAAAGGAATGATCAGAGAAGAAACTCCTGTCGACAAAAGCCAGATGAAAATGATTCGCCTGATCTGTTTCGCCGAAAAGATCTTTGTGATGTGAGGGAATCCGGCTTTCTCGTAGTCTTTTGAAAAACCCAAAAAAAGAAGCCAGAAATGAGGTACTTGCCAGATAAAAAAGAAGAGGGCGACTCCCCATATTTGCGGGTCGACCATGCTCCCCCCACCCGACACCCACCCCAAAATGGGCGGTATCGCACCGACCAGGGCGCCAGGAATGGCCGCAAAGGCCGTCTTTTGTTTCAGGTAGGTATAGACTCCATTGTACCAGGCCACAGCGAACAATCCCAGACAGAGCGCGATCCTATTTGCTCCGTAAGGAAGAATGAGCAAGCCCGAGAGGATCAACCCCAAAGAAATGAAGAGAGCAGTCTCGGGGTTTAATCTACCCGAGGGAATGGGCCTCAGCCTCGTTCTCAGCATCAATTGGTCAATCTTTCTTTCCTGGTATTGATTAAGTGCACAGGAACCGCATGCAAGAAGGAAAATGGCTGCGGTTGGCACAAGCATGTGGATCGTGATCTTTCCTGCTGCGAGAAGATAACCTGTGACCGTGGAGAGAGTGGCAAGGAGAGAGATTTTTATTTTTCCAAGATGAAGAAAGAGATTGGCCCATTCTCTCGGTGAAGCGGCTTGGTGGCCGGCGTTGCTTCTAACGTTAATGGCAGTTGTCCTCAGGCTTTCCCTCACCTCAAACTTTTTATATAATCGACCAGCGCCGTAAGTTCCTCATTCGTCATGCCTATTTTGGGCATAATCGGCGGGTATCCCTCAATGTGGACCACGTTTGGTTCCGATATAAATTTCCGGACGAAAGCCTCATCAACGACTACCGTTTCCTTCTTCCCAGCGCTTGTGGCCTCTTCCTTCTTTCCGAGAAGCCCCTTGAAGGTAGGCCCAACTCGTGGACTTCCATCGGTGCTGTGGCAGGCGACACAGCCTTTTACTTCGTAGAGATGCGATCCCTGGGGCAGACCTTTTGCCGTCGCTTCTTTCTTCTTGCCCTGATACCAGTTTGTGAACTGTTCTTCCGGAAGGACGATCATCTTCGAGAGCATGTGAGAATGTTCCAGCCCGCAGTACTGGGAACACATAATATCATATGTCCCTATCTGGGTAGGCTGGAACCATAAAGTATTCGTCATCCCCGGGACCACGTCCTGTTTGATCCGGAAGGCGGGGATATAAAAACCGTGGATTACGTCGAGTGAATTCAGACGCAATTTGACCGGCTTTCCGACCGGAACTCTCAACTCTGTATCTTGAATTCCGTTTTCATACTGGAACAGCCACGACCATTGCCGGGCAATCACCTTCACCGTCATCGCCCCGGGAGGAACTTTCTTCAAAAACTCGAAGCCCGTTAGCCCGTAGTAGAACATGGTCAGAACGATCAGCGTTGGTATGACGGTCCAGGTAATCTCGAGCCAGGTGCTCCCCTCAATGTCAACCGGCTTGGCGTGTTTTTCCCGACGGTAACGAACGACGAAGTAAACCATTAGAAAAGTGATGAGTGCCAGCAGGATGATGCAGATGGTCACGATGTAGAGAAAGACGTTATCTACCACTCTGCCAGATATACCTGTGGCGGCTGAAAAGATCATTTTACAACACCCCGAAAAGCCACATCGGAAAAGGTCAAAAGGATGAAGACAAGAAAAACGGCCACGACAAGAGGGATAATGACTTTAAATATGGTAAGCCTCTCGAGCCTCAAATGCATAAAGTAGTTTAGCACCAGGCTGGATTTCGTTCCGGCGATCGCTAAGGCCACTAAAATGGCCCACCCTCCTGGGTGAATCCTTATGGCGACGGTATAGGTAAGTCCTGTAAGAATTACTAGTCCCATCCAGACAAATACATAGGTCCTGGGCTTAACCAGATGAATTTTCTCTTCTCTATTCTCCATGGAAATGTCTCGCTTTTCGGGAGCTTTCAAATGTGAACCTCCGCGTCCACAGGGGGCCCTTCAACAGAGCTCACGGCCCTGAGTATATCGAATGGGCTTCCCAGGCACGTACATGAATCTTCCCGCTTCCTCTCTCCCCTGGGGGAGAGGGGAAGCGGGAAGGGGGGTATTCGAAATTGGAGTTTGGATATTATTTGGGATTTTGGTGCTTGGAAATTGGTGTTTCTCCTTTCTTACGTGATCAGATAGAACAAGGGGTAGAGAAAGATCCAGATAATATCCACCAGGTGCCAATACAGCCCGGCATTTTCCAGGGGAACGAAACGCACCTGGTTAATCCTGTCTTTGGCAATGAGAATCAACATTACCGAGAGGACCCAGATCCCCACCAGCACATGTAAACCGTGAAGACCTGTCATAACATAATAGAGGCCAAAAAAGAGAATCTCACCCTTTGGACGGGCCAAAAGAGTTGGAGAATTAGGGTAAATGCCATGTCCAATCTTGGTGGTCCATTCAAAGCCTTTATTCGCAAGGAATAGAAGGCCAAGAGCCATCGTGACCATCAGCAAGACCATGGATAATCTGCGCTCTCCTTTTTGGATGGCGGTAATGGAGACTGCGATGCTTAGGCTACTTGTCAGGAGGATGATCGTGTTTAGGGTTCCGAGAATGACATCGAGTTCCGTCGAGGCGTGATGAAAATCGGCAGGATTTTTATAGCGGTAACTGGAATAAAGAATGAACATTCCTCCGAAGAGGAGAAGCTCGGAAAGAATAAATAGCCACATCCCCAGTTTGGCGCCGGTGTAATCCCTGGCCCCTTCGAAAACGGCTTCTCTTGCTTCATCCATTATTTTCAAGCTCCTTAAAATCATGAGGGCCATGTCGGATGACCGGGATTTTTTCAAAGTTTTCAGTAGGGGGTGGAGAAGGAATCTGCCACTCCAGTGTCGCTCCCCCCCACGGATTATCTTCTGCCTTTTCGCCCTTGAAAAGTCCACGGAATAGATTAGCAAACATGAGAGTCAATCCGGCGATGAGAATCCAGGAACCGAAAGTGGCTGTCATGTGAAGGGTTCTGAATTGAGGAAGATAGTCGTAATATCTTCGGGGCATTCCCTCCCAGCCCAGCAGGAGCATGGAGAAATAGAAGATGTTGAAGCCAACAAACATGACTGCCCATGCCCGCATGGCTATATTTCTGTTGTACATTCGGCCAAACATCTTCGGAAACCAGTAATGGAAAGCAGCAAAGAGGCCAAATCCCATTCCACCGAAGATGATGTAATGAAAATGGGCTGGGATCCAATAAGTATCGTGGAGGTGCATATTAGGTGCCAGTGCCCCCTGGATCAAGCCTGTAAGTCCGCCAATCGAGAAGAGAAAGATAAAGGCGAGACAGAAGAGGAGAGGAGGTTCGATGACAATAGAGCCTTTGTGAAGAGTGGCGACCCAGTTGAAGACTTTGATTGCGCTGGGAATGGCCACCAAAAAAGTGAGAAGGGAGAAAAGGATGTCGGCGAAGTCACTCTGGCCGCTGACAAACATATGATGGCCCCAGACGAGAGACCCCACGGCTGCGATCGCCATGCCCGAAATGGCGATCGCCATATATCCAAAAATCTTTTTCCTGGCAAACACGGGGATCACATCAGAGACAATCCCCATGGCAGGAAGGATCATGATGTAAGTCGCCGGATGGGAGTAAATCCAGAACATATGCTGGTAAAGAATGGGATCGCCACCCTTTGTCGGGTCAAATACACCCACTCCAAAAAATCGCTCGAGAAAGATAAGAACCATGGTAATTCCGATCACCGGAGTGGCAAGAATTTGAACCCATGACGTGGAATAAATCCCCCATACAAAAAGGGGTAACCGATTCCAGGTCATTCCAGGAGCCCTGAGCCTGTGAGTTGTTGTCACGAGGTTAATGCCCGTTAAAATAGAGGACATGCCTAAAATAAAGACACCAAAAACCGCAAGGGGGACATTGACCGTCGTTCGCAAGCTATATGGCGCATAGAATGTCCACCCCGTATCAGGGGGACCCTCACCGGTGAAAACGGAGATAGCAACAATGGTCGCTCCGGTGATATAAAGCCACCAGGACAAAAGGTTAATTCTTGGAAAGGCAACATCCCTTGCACCGATCTGAATCGGGAGAAAGAAATTTCCAAAGGTCGTTGGAATCGCAGGGATGACGACCAGAAAAATCATAATGATCCCATGCAACGTAAATAGAGAATTGTATGTCTGGGCTTTCATAATGGCCCCGCCGGAGGCAATCATTTCCAGACGCATGAAGAATCCCAGAACGACCCCACTAAAGAAGAAAGCAATAACAAAGATGAGATAAAGAAGGCCAATCCTTTTATGATCCAAGGTAAGAATCCACGAAAGGATTCCTCGACGGTCCTCGTAGAAACTGATTCTCGGACGGACACTCTCCGTTGCCTCGGTCGATGTCATTCTCACGGCTCCTGTTTTTGCGGTTTCTTCCCTTTTAAAATTAGAAACAGAATGAATGATAAGGCAAAAAGCAGAGTGACGGTTCCAGTGACTCTCAACATGTTGAAGACGAGCTTGTTGGCTTTTGGGTCATAGCTGAAGCAGAAGCGGACCACCTTCGCAATCGTGGGCCCAATCCTTCCCTGGGAAGCTTCTACAAGTGCCAGCTTAAGATCAAAGGGGAGGGGATCTGCGCCGTACATGTAACGAACAATCTTTCCGTCGGGGGCGAGGATAACCAATGATACTGGATGTTCAAAATCTTCCCCCACTCTTCTGAAATGGAAGCCGATGGCGTCCGTCAGTCTACGAATATTCTCTTTGTCTCCTGTCAAGAATCTCCAGGCTCCGGAAGGGAATGGTTTTTGGATCATTTTCAGGTAAGTTTTTTTCTTTAGACTGGCGAGATCTGGCTTTTCCGTTTCATCAAAACTGATGGTGAGAACAGTGTATTCCTTGCCCGGTTCGGCGGGTAACTTGTCCAGAGCATCTGCCAGATTTTGCAACAGGAAATTGCAGATATTCGGGCAGTGTAAGTAGACAGGGGTGAGAACGGTAGGCTCGTGAATCAGTTGTCTCAGAGTAACAGGGCCACCGTTCTCGTCATTGAACGTTAGATCAAGGGGGACGAGTTGCCCCAATTTTTCATCAATCCCGATTCCGGAGAGATCCTTCGGCTGCTCATACTCCACATGAGCGTTGACCGGACTATGAAAAAAAAGGAACCCCATGAGCAAGATAAATAGCTTTATGGCGAACGACGTTTTCACGCTACCCCTTACTCAGAGCGATGGGAAAAGAGTGTTGAGGCTGTATTAGCACTCTACGAGAATGGGCTGATATCGTAAATGGGGAATTCACTGTATTTGACCAAAAATCTTAAGGTATTTTTGTCGAACCCCGTCTCTTCTCGGTTTCGGGTCGCAGCCATACCTTGAGATTCCCTCTCCCAGTAACCGTTCGTTTTTTATAAAGGCAGGGGCGGAGAAAGGGAAGAACAATTTTGACGTTTCCGAATTTAATGTAGATGCAAAGTTAGAGAGAATTTCAGTAGGGTCAGAATTTATTTGACATCAACAACGCATTGGTTATTAAATGTACTTATGGGGTAAGCGATGCTTCAACATTTGGGGAGAGGAAATATGGAAGTGGGAGTCAATGAAAAGAAGCCCTTGTAGCTCTGACCGGCCCATGGTAGGCGGATTTTTTTGGGCTGCAAGGGCTTTTCTTTATTCTTTTTTTAATCTTAAGACTTTTTATTATGTTTGGATGTATATCTAATTGAAATAAATAATGAATAATGAGCGTCGCGCCGGGCCATTTAAATATTAAGGGAGGACGAAGACCCAGTGCTATTATACTTCCATTTTGTGAAATCATTGTCGAACAGGCCTGAAAAGGCAGTGCATTGGGGGAGGAGGTCGCGACAATGGAAATAACCCGATTGGTTCCCAAAGAGAGAAGAGGACTTGTCGTTGTGATAACCGGCAACGGCAAGGGAAAGACGACATCCGCTCTTGGCATTGCGGTTCGGGCATGCGGCCACAACATGAGGGTCTGTATCATCCAATTCATGAAGGGCGATATGTATGCGGGTGAATGGGATGGGGTAAAGAAGATGGGTTGTGAGGTGGAGCTCATCTCCACCGGGAAAGGGTTTTGCGGCATCCAGGGAAATCCCTATCCTTACAAAGAACACAGAGCGAATGCTCAGCAGGCGATCAAATTAGCGCATCAGAAAATGGAATCAGGCCAAGAGGATATCCTTATACTGGATGAAATTAACAATGCCCTGCATCTTCGGCTCGTGGACCTGGAACAGGTTTTGGAAATCATTCAACACAAGCCCCCCTTGATGCATCTGGTTTTGACGGGTCGGGACGCCCATGCTCAAGTGGTCGAGCTGGCGGATACGGTGAGTGAAATTAAGGAAGTGAAGCACGCATATAGCAAGGGGATTGAGCCGCAGCCCGGGATCGATTATTAACATAGATGGACATCATCCCGTCGTCACAGTTAAAGGCATGGAGGCCATTTCCCACATTTGCAACATCGGGTCCGAACTCCAATACCCTGCTCCCTAAAAAGTGGACGCGCTCTCCTCTGGTTCAGACTCATCTCGTAGCCGGATGCCCTTTTGCAACTATGAATTGCTTTTGAAGTTGTGGGTTGACGGATTTCGGCCATGATGCAATATTTCACGCGGTATGTCATTTCTTCCTTTGGAAAAATAAATGCCGTTATATTAATATTCATGCTATTTCTTGCGGGCAATTTCGCCTCCGCGCAGGAAGCTGAGCTTAAGACTTCTCAATCTGACGTAAGTGAAAGAATAAACTTTATTCAAAGCTCTTTTGACAAAGGCCAAAATAGTGCTAAGGTATGGTCATATTCGTGGATGGTAATAAATGGAGCAGCCACAGGATTACAAACCTATCAAACAATCAGTAGCCGTCACTATAGAGTATCTAATATCGTTGGGGCATCTGAATCTTTTTTGGGACTTGGTGCGCTGATCGTTGATCCTTTTCATGCACGCTCGTCTGGAAGCGACTTGAGAGAGATTCCAGGAGGTACCCCGGAAGAACAAAAAAACAAATTAGACAAGGCAGAAAAATGGTTGGAAAGAAACTATAAGCAAGAAAGACTTGTGAGGTCATGGCTCAGCCATGTGGGAGTACTTGCTGTAAGTATTATTGGGGCTGGGATCGTATGGCATTATAACGGATCTAAAAATGGTATTATAAGTGCTCTAAGCAATGTTGTGGGTGGGGAGGCTCTAATATGGACACAACCGACCAGGGGCATTAATAATTATAATGACTATCATAGCAAATATAAGGATGCTTATGGTGGCATTCCTGAAAAAAAGTACTTCATAGCCCCATCCCCAAACGGATTTGTAGCTGGTGTATACTTTTAGTCAAAGCGAGAGAATATGAGGGAGTTGGAGTAACATTGAGCGGTCAACAGACGGGCAGCTTTTCATTATATTCCGCCAAATATGAGGATATTGGTTAGATGGTGATCAAAACCTTTAAGTGTAGCGGCACCGCTCAAGTGGTGAACCTGGAGAGGTGGCTTACCCTTGCAGAGTTTTAACAGTGGACAGCAGAGGACCTGCCACCATGGTATTTTTATGGTGGGTTGGTGGTCCAGGATTTTACCTTTTACCAGACCTCAGCGGTATTGCTTGGAATAATCCTAAATCCGGAGGTGAAATTTGACTATACTACAGGCAGTCATACTTGGATTAGCTCAAGGTTTGGGAGAGTTCTTGCCCATCTCGAGTTCAGCCCATTTAGTTCTGATTCCCTGGTTTTTCAGGTGGACCGACCCTGGACTTACTTTTGATGTTGCCCTACATATCGGGACGCTCGTTGCAGTAGTTCTCTATTTTTGGAAGGACTGGTGGCAACTGATCATAAAAGGCTTTTCAGATGTCCGAAGCGTACGAGGTCGATTGTTTTGGTATCTGGTTGCGGCCAGTGTGCCAGGAGCAATTGGAGGATTCTTATTAGAAGAAAAAGCCGAGACCATCTTCAGATCCCCTGTTCTCATTGCAGTGATGTTGATTGGGATGGGCATTCTTCTATATTGGGCAGATCGTAGAAGTGCCGAGAATATTGGGATAAACAATATCACTTTTGGAACAAGCATACTCATTGGGATATCCCAGGCGTTGGCGATCATTCCAGGAGTTTCCCGTTCGGGCATTACAATGACCACAGGACTGCTGATGGGGATGACCAGAGAAGGCGCAGCTCGGTTTTCGTTCCTGTTGTCTGCTCCCATCATCCTCGGTGCTGCCGTTATTAAACTGCCGCACGTCATTTCGAATTCGTCTATGATTACCGCGAGCTTTATGATAGGTATGCTGGTTTCTTGCGTGACCGGTATAGTTAGCATAGGCTTTTTGCTTCGATATGTTCAAACCAAAAATTTCTTACCCTTTGCCTGGTACAGGTTTCTACTGGGTGCTCTGGTTATTATGACGACCATCGTCCGTCAATAAGAAATATGCCAGACGATCCTGTATAAAATATGGAGAGCACACAAATTGGCGCCATGGCAGCGAACCTCCTGGCGGCCCCCGCCGAATCCGTTCCGCGTACTAATCTCTAACCAGTGATCCTCAGTTGCTTCAGCTCGAAATTGCTTGTCCAATTGATAAACTCCATCGAACAATACCCTGATTGAGACAATTAAGGAATCTTAACTTGTTTTTAATCCTTTTCATGATATTATGAAAAATTAGTGATGGAATTAGCAGTGAAAAAACAGCTTGAAATACTGCCCTCGATGGTAGGAGTGCGAATCCGTATAGCGTGTTTTCTTCTTGCAAGCGTGATCGTTATCCTGATTGGACAGGTAGGGCGCGAACTTGTGGCCCCTGATGACCTTCGGGAAGTGGAGGTTGCACGTGAGATGTCCGAGCAAGGAGACTATATCATACCCCGACTCGCAGGGCTTCCGTTTGTCGAAAAACCGTCTGGTTTCCAGGCCGCGGTAGCCGCGGTGTATCGAATCGTCGGTGAACCGACTGCTGAGGCTGCACGTTTTACAGCAGCGGCTTTCGCTCTCTTATCATTAGTCGCTGTTTTTCTCCTTGGCTGGCGTATTCTGGGGATCGAAGGGGGCGCCCTCACAGTGGCCCTTCTGGCTTTCTCCGAACGGTTCTGTCGGGCAGCTCACAATGTCCTCCTTGACAATGCCCTGACTGCCGCCATAGCCTTCACCGTCCTCTTCACATGGGTCGCTCTTCAGGCCACTGACGTGCGCAAAAAACGCCTGGCTTATGCCGCTGCAGGTTTTTCACTGGGGGTGAGTTTCCTTTTTAAGGGGTTCGTCGGTCCTGCCATCTTTGCTTGCGGATTCCTTCTCTATCTTATCGTAGGCAGGCGGTTCGGTGAGATTCGGCATATTCTCCGACCACTCTCTGTCATCGCTTTTCTGGTCCCAGTCCTGACATGGATCGTCCCGTTCCTCTTAAGTGCTCCTTTGCACCTTGTCCGGGAATTCTTCATCCAGAACCATTTCGGCCGATTCATGCACGGGTATGATAGCCATAAGGGACCTATTTACTTCTACCTCCTCAATATCTGGCTGGAATTCGCACCTGGGTCGATCTTCCTCCCTCTGGCTATTTGGATGGCCTGGAAGACGCGGAAAGAGGGGGAGAATCGTGCCGGAATCTTCTTCCTCTCCCTCTTTGTTGGCCCTTTACTGCTTCTCTCGGCTTCCTCGGCCAAGGATTATGTCTATTTTTTGCCAGTCCTTCCATCTCTGGCAATGCTCGTTGCCTGGTGTATCATGAGAGGATGGTCAGAGCCGGGGCGCGCGGTCAAGATTCTCACCCGGATCATGACGACGATGGCAATCCTTTTCGCCACCAGTGTGCTGGGGATGACAGTTATCCGGAAAGGATTAACTCTCTCAGTTGCGACAGCAACCGTTGCTTTTGTACTTGGCGCAGCGGGATCCTTATTTTACATTCGGCGCAATAACCTTCGCTGGACCACTGTTTACATTGCCGTCCTCTTCGCCCTGGGATGGAGCCTCTGGTTTACCGGACCAGTGGCAAAGGCGGATGTGGCAAGACGGAGCATACACCGACCCATGCTGGGAGCTCTTAGCCGTGTGGGCAGCAGGGACATCGTACTTTACAAACCAACGGACGGACTCCGTGGAGCGGCCAGTTTCTATCGGAACCGGACAGCGCAGGAAATTACATCGCCAGACGTACTGGTCGCCCGGCTCATAGAGGGTCAAAACGAGGTCGTGGCGCTCCTTTACTGGATCGACAAAGATGCACTTCCGGCCCAGTTACTTGAGGCCGCGCAATCTGAGGGAAGAGATCTTCAGATCGAAGCAAGTTTCGACTTTGGAAAA
>DATHCH010000297.1:0-9697 GCA_035319625.1 Thermodesulfobacteriota bacterium | reverse complement strand
AAAGTGCTTCCCCATCAATTGAAGGCCAATCGGAAGCCCTTCGTGGCTGAACCCGCAGGGAATGGCAATTGCCGGAATCCCTGCCAAGTTGACCGGAATGGTATGGATATCGGATAAGTACATCTGGAGGGGGTCTTCTGTCTTCTCACCGATTCGGAAGGCCGGTGTGGGTGCGGTCGGGGACACAATGACATCCACCTTTTGAAACGCCTCATCAAAATCTTTTCTCATCAGAGTTCTTACCTGTGACGCCTTACGGTAGTAAGCTTCATAATACCCAGCTGACAGGACATACGTACCCAGAATGATCCGCCGTTTTACCTCTTTTCCAAATCCTCTCGCGCGGGTCTGTGTATACATCTCCATTAGATCCCGGTACCCTTTCGACCGAAAGCCGTACTTTACTCCATCATATCGCGCCAGATTGGAGCTCGCCTCCGCGGTCGCAATAATGTAATAGATCGCCACCGCATACTCCGTATGAGGTAAAGAGATTTCCCGAATTTCCGCTCCCCATTTTCTGAAAGAATCAATCGCGCCCTCGACTGCTTTCTCCACCTCCGGGTCAATCCCTTCGACAAAATATTCTTTGGGAATTCCAACTCGAATTCCTTTGATATCCTTTTTCAATGCCTGCTTATAATCCGGGACTTCCTCTTTGACAGAGGTTGAGTCACACGGATCGTATCCGCTGATCGCATTCATCAGGATAGCGCAGTCTTCCACATCTTTTGTGATCGGGCCGATCTGGTCCAAAGAGGAAGCAAAGGCTACCAACCCATATCGTGACACTCGACCATAAGTCGGCTTCAATCCCACCACACCACAGCAGGCGGCCGGTTGTCGTATCGAGCCCCCTGTATCCGTGCCCAGAGCAGCCACACATTCATCGGCTACCACGGCCGCTGCCGAACCACCACTGGAACCTCCTGGGATCCGTTCAAGATCCCAGGGATTATGGGTGATTTGAAACCCTGAATTCTCCGTCGAGGAACCCATGGCAAACTCATCCATGTTGAGCTTTCCCAAAAAAACGGCATTCTTCTCTTTGAGTTTCCTGATCACCGTCGCGTCATAAAACGGGACGTATCCTTCTAAAATCTTAGAGGCGCAAGTCGTTTGAATTCCTTTCGTGCAAAGGACATCTTTTAGGCCAAGGGGGATCCCGGCAAGGTCTCCAATCTCTTCTCCCTTAGCAATCTTTTGATCCACTTCATCCGCCTGCCGAAAAGCCTCTTCCCCGGTTAACCGAAGATAGGCTTTGATCTTTCCTTCCACCTCTCCGATACGCCGGCAGAAAGCCTCGGTGGCCTCTCTCGAGGTGACCTTCTTCTTCACTAAGAGATCGTGCAACTCATGAATCGTCAGTGCGTGTAGGTCCATAAATACTTCGTTAGCTCAAAATGAAAATGTCAAATGCCAAAGCTCAAGGTTCAAACCAAATCCAAAGTTCAATTGTCAAGAATATTTAAAATTTGAACTTTGACATTCCTTTGAGATTTGGGTTTTGACATTTGAAATTGATATTATTCGATGATCCTCGGCACCTTAAAATGCCCCTCTTCCTCATCGGGTGCAATGGCTAACACCTCTTCTTGTGGCAACGAAGGTTTGACTTCATCTTCCCTAAAGACATTGTAGACGGGGATGGCGTGGGAAGTGGCCTCCACTCCAGAGGTATCGAGCCTGTTCAATTGTTCCATGTAGGTGAGGATTTGCTCCAATTGGCTCCCGAAGGTCACCTTCTCTTCCTCAGACAACTCAAGGCGAGCCAGCCTTGCGACTTTTTCAATATCCATTTTCATTCTTATGTCCCCCTAAGTAGGTTGTCCTATCATCTCTATAATTTTATTCAGGCTCTCTTCTAATTTCTCACGCTGGTTGCGGAACTCTAACGCTTTCTCTCTTACTTCCTGAACGACCTCCGGAGGGGCCTTAGAAAGAAACTGCTCGTTGGACAGCTTCTTCAAAACGAAGGTACTCTCTTTCTCAATTCTCGCTATCTCCTTTTGCAGTCTTCTCGCCTCCTCTTCCATTCGAGACCGTTCCATGGGGACAAAGATTTCAACATCCCGAACAGCCACAAAAGCGCTGTAGAGTGGTTTCTCAAGACTCCGGCCGAACTCAAATGTCTTGACCAGGGCGAGAGACTGAATAAATGGCTGATTTTCGCGGAGCCTCTTCTCCACTTCTTCACTCTTTGTGCGGAGGAGAACCACGATCTGTTCTCCTGGTGGAAGGTTCATCTCTCCCCGGATGTTTCGAATGGCACCGATCACTTCGATGATCAGTCCCATCTCATCGGCCACGGATTCGTCATCGCATCTTTCGTGCGGTTTCGGAAATTCTGCAACCATGATCGATTCATTCTCTCCTCGCTGGGGAAGCTGTTGCCAGATCTCTTCCGTGATAAACGGCATAAAGGGATGGAGCAGTCTGAGAAGAGCATCGAGGACCTCCGAAAGCGTTCGTTTAGTAAGCTCCTTCCTTTTCTCGCTCCCTTCCTGATAGAGGTAGAGTTTGGCCACCTCGAGATACCAATCGCAGAATTCATGCCATATAAATTGGTAGAGCGCATGGGAGGCTTCGCTGAATCTGTAACCTTCTAACGATTCCCGGACATCCCGTATCACCTGATTTAACCTTTCCCGGATCCAGAGGTCGGGAAGACCAAACTCTCTGACAGAAACGTCGCTGGTTTTTTCTTCGATATCGGTTTCTCCAAGATTCATCAGGACGAAACGTGAGGCATTCCAGATCTTATTGACGAAGTGGCGGTAGCCTTCGGTCCTCGACTCCGAAAGTTTCAAATCGCTTCCGGGCGTGGTCAGCGCCGCCAGCGTAAAACGAAGGGCGTCCGCGCCAAAGCGGTCGATGAGTTCAAGCGGATCGACCACGTTTCCGCGGGTCTTCGAATATTTTTCACCCCTCTCGTCTCTGACCAAACCATGGATATAGACGTCCCTGAAAGGGACGTCACCCATAAACTTCAGGCCCATCATCATCATCCTGGCTACCCAGAAGAAGAGGATGTCGAAGCCCGTCAAGAGGACAGAGGTTGGATAGAACCGCTTCAACAACTTCGTCTGCTTTGGCCATCCCAAAGTGGAAAAAGGCCAGAGGGCAGAACTGAACCAGGTATCTAAGACATCGGTCTCCGGAGTCAGATGATCACCGCGGCATTTCGGACAAGTGGCAGGTGTTTCTTTCGACACGATGACTTCTCCGCATCGATCACAATACCAGGCCGGGATGCGATGCCCCCACCAAATCTGCCGAGAAATGCACCAATCCCTTATATTCTCCATCCACTCAAAATAGGTCTTCTTCCAGACCTCAGGGATGATTCGGGTCCGGCGATCCCGGACCGCCTCGACGGCCGCCTTGGCCAAAGGCTTCGTCCTGACAAACCATTGAAGAGAAAGGTTCGGCTCGACGATCGTCTTACAGCGGTAACAATGGCCCACCACATGCCGGTAGTCCTCTGTCTTTAACAACACTCCATCCCGCTCGAAGTCTTCGACGATCTTTTCCCGACACTCAAAACGATCCATCCCTCTATAAGGACCCGCATTTTCATTCATGCGGCCTGCTGCATCAATCACTTTGATCTGCTCAAGGTCGTGTTTCAAACCGATTTCAAAATCATTGAAATCATGCGCCGGGGTGATCTTCAAGCAGCCCGTCCCAAACTCAATATCGACATAAGGATCCCCAATGACGGGAATCTCCCGGTTGACCACCGGGAGAATAACCTTCTTCC
This sequence comes from Thermodesulfobacteriota bacterium, assembly GCA_035319625.1. Taxonomy (GTDB): domain Bacteria; phylum Desulfobacterota; class BSN033; order BSN033; family UBA1163; genus UBA1163. The sequence continues at coordinate 5,934 of DATHCH010000297.1, read as the reverse complement.
CGATCACCTCCTGATACCGTTTATCCTCCGGATTGACCGCCACCGCCGTGTCCCCCAGCATCGTCTCCGGTCGGGTGGTTGCCACGACGACGAATCGATCACCGTCCTTGAAAGGATATTTGAGATGATAGAGTTTTCCGGAGACCTCATAATGCTCCACTTCGAGGTCGGATAAGGCGGTCTGGCATCGGGGGCACCAATTGATGATGTAATGACTTCGGTAGATCAGGCCTTCGTGATAGAGCCGGACGAAGACTTCTTTAACAGCCTCCGAGAGGCCTTCATCCATGGTAAATCGCTCGCGGCTCCAATCACAGGAAGCCCCCAGCCTCTTCAACTGGCTGATGATGGTCCCCCCGGATTGTTCTTTCCACTTCCAAACCCTCTCGATAAATTTCTCTCTCCCCAGGGCGTGCCGGTCGAGCCCCTCCTCCAGGAGTTGCTTCTCCACCACATTCTGAGTGGCAATGCCCGCGTGGTCCGTACCCGGCATCCAGAGGACATTGTAGCCCTCCATCCTCTTAAATCGAATCAGAATGTCTTGAAGCGTATTGTTCAGTGCGTGTCCAATATGAAGGACACCGGTGACATTCGGAGGCGGGATCACAATGGAATAAGCCTTTTGTTCTGAATCTTCATCGGCCCTGAAATAACCGTGCTCCTCCCAATAACGGTACCATTTGTCCTCCACCAGGCGGGGATCATAAGATTTGTCCAAAACCTTTGAGGCCATTGAGGCACCCTTCGCCCTCCCTATTCCTTTTCTCCCTTCTGAAGCCGCTTGATCTCTTCTTGTATCGCTCTCTCTGCCAGATCCGGAACAATCTCCTTCACCATCTTCTCTATCCGTTCAGCAGTGAGACCAATAATATGCTGGGTCATCATTGGAAGGACCTTCGTAATGAAATCGCCTACCATATCTTGAATTCCTTTTGCGATAATCTCTTCCAAATATTTATCCACCACCTTCACTAACGGACTCCCTTCCTGCATCTGTCTGCTCATTTCACTCACCAAGGGTTTCATCTCCTCCTTGAGAATTCTCGGAGCCTCGAGTTCTTCAAGCTGAATCTCCTCGACTTCGACCTCTTTAGGTCTGACCTCCTTCGGCTCTCCGATCCCGCCGATCTCCTCCTCTCCCAGCATCTCTTCCAAAAATTCCTCCAGAAATTCCTCTTCGGGCAACTCTTTGAGTTCCTCTTCTTCTGCCAGTTCCTCTATTGGGATGGCTTTCTCCGGGATCTCCTTCTTAAATTCTTCAATAGGAAGAGGCTGAACTTTTTCCTCTTCTATAGGCAACTCAGGCTCCTCAACGGAGAAAATTTCTTCTGAGACCCTTTCCTTAGGTCCCGTGCCCAAAACAGGCCGCGGCCCTTCCCCCGGCAACTCCGTTCTTGCCTCCTTTTGAGGGGGCTCTCCGAATTTTGGGAGGTCCAGATATTTTTCAGATGCCTCCTCCGTCCTGGAAAACTTTTCTTCTACGTTCCTTACCTCTTTTTCAGAAGGCCACTCCCGCTCCAAAGAGGGTTTGAGTTGCTCCACCTTTTCGAGAATCTCCTCCAGTTCGATCTTCTCAAAGAGCTCGGCCTCGGGCGGGGCTTCTGCAGGGGGCATCTTTCTAAATTGAAAATCTATCTCTTCTCTCTCCTTCTCGGGTCGAGGGCGGGCGGCTCTCTCCAACGACTTTTCATCAAATTCGAGTCTTTCCCAAGACTCCAGAGAAGTCATCTCCCCAAAGGATTTTTCTTTTTCTGGAGGGACGAAATTTTCGATGTTCATCCTCGGTTCGGGTTCTCCCACGACATCGACCAATTCGATGATTTCGTCTTCCCCCTCCCCTGGTTCATCCAATAAGAAGTCCCCCGGCTTTTCAGAAACCATCTTCCCCTTCTTTCGGACCCCCTCTTCTGCCACCAGGTGGTCCACCAAATTCAGAACCTCGTTTTCGCTGAGAGGTTTTGAGATCACCCCATCAGCCTGGAAGCGCTTGCGATCCTTATCTGAAATGTCATCAAAAATACTGGACACGAGAATGAACGGGATGTGTTTGAACTCTGGATCCCCCTTAAGGGCTCCGCATAATTCCAATCCCCCCATCTCATGGAGACCCGCCCCCGAAGCAATAATCAGATCCGGTTTAAGAAGCTTTGCCCGGAGGAGGGCATCCTCCCCGCTTTCCGAAAAGATCAGGCGGTAATCGGTGGCTCCAAAAATTTTTTGAAACTCTTCCTGATCGACCTTGTCCGAATCAGCAATTAAAATTTCCTTTGCCACCCTCGGGTCTCCTGTCTGCGGCGGGAGAGGACGGATCACAATTCTTCGAATTGTTATCTTTTATCACAAGCAGCGTGGAATGTCAAGAAAATCGCAGTCTTTTGTCCACAAAACGATCGATCAGGGGTTGGAGATCGACGCTGAAATCATAGTCGACCCTCACAGCAGGTTGATCGATTCGGAACTTTCTACTCAAATCCATCGGGGTAGCAATGACCACTGCGTCACAAACACATCGCCGGACCGTCTCCTCAAGGTCCTTAATCTGTAGCTCCGAATAACCCATGGCTGGAAGCACTCGACCAATGTGGGGATATTTCTCATACGCCTCCTTCAGGGAACCTGCCACGTAAGGCCTCGGATCGACTAATTCTGCGGCCAGTCTCCTCGAAGCGGCTGCGCCCGCTCCATCATGCATCCCGCCATGCGTGATGGTGGGACCATCCTCGACGACCAACACCCTTTTGCCCAGAATTCTTTCCGGATAATCCAAGTGGGTGACAGAGGGAACCTCCAAGACTTCAGCCTTAGGATTCATCAGAGAAATATTTTTTCGAATCTTTTTTAACGACTCCTCACTCCCTTCATTCACTTTTGTAATGATGAGAACGTCAGCCCTCCTCAAGTTCACCTCTCCGGGATAGTAAGGCTTTTGGTGGCCCGGCCTCAAGGCATCTACCAGGACAATCTCCAGATCGGGCCTGATAAATGGGAAATCGTTGTTTCCTCCATCCCAGGCAATCACCTGAGATTCCCGCTCGGCCATCCTCAATACCTGCTCATAATCTACGCCTGCAAAGACGGGAATTCCCATCTTAACGAGAGGTTCGAATTCTTCTCTCTCTTCGATGGTGCAAGTCTCCTCCTCCACATCCTTCATGTCGGAAAATCGGAGGACCGGCCTGAACTCGCAATAAGCCATCGGATGACGGAGGACAGAAACCTTAAGACTTTTCTTTTTCAACAAGGAGGCTAACTTTCGAGTGATAACCGACTTGCCGCAGCCTGTTCTGACCGCGCAGACGGAGATGACTGGCACCCGACTCTCAAGCATCGTCTCCTTGGGCCCGAGAAATCTGAAATTTTGACCCTTTGAGAGTACCAGAGAGGCTTTATCCATCACTTCCTCATGGGAGACATCGCTGTAGGAAAAAATGGCCTGGTCCGCCGCGTCTTCTGTGAGCAGCCAAGGGAGTTTCTCTTCCGAGTAAATAGGAATGCCTTTGGGATAATGAGGTCCGGCAAGCTTTTGGTGATAGATTCGATCGGAAATGAACGGGATTTGTGTGGCAGTGAAAGCGAGAACACGGTACTGGGGATGCTTTCTAAAGTAAGTGTTGAAATTATGGAAATCCCTTCCACCTGCCCCAAGGATGATCACCCTAATGGGCTTATGTGAATGACTGCTTTTCGACTTGTTCCTCAAACCTTTCTTTTTCATAAAATGACCCAGGGAAGGGGGAGAAAAACTTTTTCATAAAGATTGAAGGCATAACGGTCAGTCATGCCCGCCAAAAAGTCGCATACGCATCGCTCCAAAGAGTCGTAAAGCGATTCCATTTTCGTCAGCGTCAAAAAATAATCCGGGTGGTCAACCAGATATTGATAAAGCTCCTTCAGAATTTTTGTTGCCTTATGAAAATCGGCATGAACAGCCTCATTCTCATACACATGCTCCCAGAGAAATTCCCGAAGGTCCAAGATCGACGACAGTACCTCTTTTGAAATGGAGAGCCTTGCTTTGCGGGACCGAAGGGTTTCCTGGATGATATCGTTGACCATGGTATTAATTCGTTTGGAATGGGTATTCCCCAGACATTTTAGACAGTCGTCGGGAATATCGTTTGGGGAAATGATTCCTCCCCGAATGGCATCATCGATGTCGTGATTGATATAGGCGATGATGTCCGCAATGCGCACCACCTGCCCTTCGGGGGTAGAGGCCATGGCTTCGGGATGCTCACACAGGATCTCGCCCTTTCCTTTGCTGTGTTTCAAGATACCATCTCTCACCTCAAACGTGAGATTCAACCCCTTTCCGTCTTTTTCCAAGACTTCCACGACCCTCAGGCTTTGGTCCGCATGGCTAAATCCGCCTGGAACAATCTCGTTCAGAGTATCCTCCCCGGCGTGACCGAATGGGGTATGACCCAGATCGTGTCCCAATGAGATAGCCTCTGTTAAGTCCTCGTTGAGGCGGAGGGATCGGGCTATCGTCCTTGCAATCTGAGAAACCTCAAGCGTATGAGTTAATCGGGTCCGGTAATGATCACCCGTGGGAATAAGAAAGACCTGTGTTTTATGTTTTAATCTTCGAAAAGACTTGGAATGGATGATCCGGTCCCGGTCATGTTGAAACGGTGGGCGGAGGGAACATTCTTCCTCAGGGAACTGACGGCCTTTCGACTTTGAGCTCAATGTCGCATAAGGAGAAAGAATCTTTTCTTCCCGGTCTTCTATCTCCTCCCTAATTGTTTTTGTCAATTGACAGGCTCCCTTTGATGGAATATGCTCTTTTCTGGCTAACTTATCATAAAAAAAGGGGGTCATCAAACCGGGCCATCATCCGTAGTCAAAGAATCGAACAACCGCACGCTTCGGGCTTCGAGTTCACCCTGCTAGAAGGATGCCCCGCTGTTTTCGAGTCTCGCCTACGGGCGGGACCAGGGCCCAGAATAATTCCCGTGGGGTTTGACGCCCTGCCGGAGTTTCTGACGGGGTTCATGCAGGCTAGAGCCTGCGCCTACAATTTTCACTATGGATTATGGCTAAACTTAAAATGGACCTGAATCAGGTGAGGGAAGAGATCCATAACGATCCGATCCTCTCCGAATTGTCGGGACTGGCAAAGGAGAGGAACACCTCCTTTTTCCTGGTGGGAGGCTATCTCAGGGACCTTTTGCTCGGAGCCCGGACAAAGGACTACGACTTCGCCTTGTCGAAGGATGCTTCTGCATTCATTGAAACGATTGAGGGGGCGCTTCATCTTCACTTCTTCAAGGTGGGGAAGGAAGAGATGGGTACCACCACTTACCGAATCATCAAGGAGGGGATGTCGATCGATCTCACTTTTTTGCAGGGGGAAACGATTGAGGAAGACCTTCGGCGAAGAGACTTCACGGTCAACTCCGTCGCTTTCTCTCTTCAAGACGAGACTTTTCATTGGGTGGAAGGAGCTCTTGAAGATATTGAAAAAAAGTTGATCCGCACTGTCTCAAACCGTTCCATTGACCTCGACCCCTTGAGAATGCTGCGCGCGATCCGATACCTCTGCACCCTTGAAGGCTTTGCCATGGACAAGGAATTGAAGAAAGAAATTTCCTCAAAGAGAGAGAAGATCCTCAGCCTTCCCGCAGAGCGGATTAGAATGGAACTGGATCAAATCCTTCTCTCTCCTCAGCCAGCCGTTGGGACGAAATTCCTTCATGAGTCTAATTTATTCTTCTCCCTTTTCCCGGAATTAAAGGGTTTGGAAAGGCTTGGGCAAAATGAACACCACCATCTGGATGCCCTTTCTCACACCCTTCTTATCGTTGAAAAAATATCATGGGCCTTTGAATGGATCGGCCGAAACGACCTGGAGACCTTGCTGAATCAAGAAGATCGGCTCGCTTTATACTATGCTGCCCTTTTCCACGATATCGGCAAACAGGATACCTA
>DATHCH010000296.1:0-11096 GCA_035319625.1 Thermodesulfobacteriota bacterium | reverse complement strand
AACCCGAATCCCCGGGACATACGCTAAGGCCTCGGCAACGGTAGTACTATTCGTGGCCTTGAAATCTTCAGGGGTTAGCTCATTTGTGATTACCATCTCCTGAACTGCCGGTGGTTTCTCTGAGGTCACAAACACTTCCCCAAGGTCAAATACCTGGTAGTCTTTCTGCCCCTCGCTTTTAACAACTGCTTCACTCTTCGTAGCTGCTTCAGTCTTGGTAGCTTCTTCACTCTGAGTAACTTCTTCTGCCCAAGCCTTCCCAAAAGAAATAAAAACAATCAAACAGACAACAATTAAGTAAAACCTCCTCTTTTCCATACGTCCCCTCCTCCTTGGTTGAGATTTAGAAACCCTTTGATGGTTTCTTTATGTTCCCCCATGATCTCCACTGATGATTCAAATTTAGTAAATCTAACCAAAATGGATCGTTAGGCATCGTATAACATAACGCAAATGCTTGTCAAGAGAATTTTTCACCTAATTAATACTAACTGCTACTTACTACTACTTATTCCTACCAATCCTCGTTTGCAAGTGGCGGCTCACCCGTTAAACTCGGATGCGGATGAAGAAGGAGTGTCTGCGGGAAGAAACGGCGAGAAACCGGGACGTATAGGGGACGGGGTAGTTTTTTCCGAAAGGATCTTACAACAGTAACCAACGAGGTTTTTCTACGACATGGGATCCCCTGATCTTGGCCCTCCTGCCCCTGGGCTCATAAACGTTGCAGCCGCAGATTGTAGGGAGAATAGTATATCGGCTCCAAATGACTACTTTTTATTACAAATATGTACTAATTATTACGACTAAGTCTTGACAACCCTTTTTTACATTGTTACAAATTGCGTAAGAGGAACTTAGAAAAGACATTCAAGCGTAAATTAGAAACGATCAACGAGATAACCGAAGTTCCAACCTTTTAGGGCTTCGTTCCGACCGCCAGGTCATTCTTGATAAAGTGGAAAGGCGATAAAAAATGAGATACGCAGAGACAGGATACAATTTGGAAATTGATTTAGCGAGAGGAAACGTTGAACGGGTAGAAACTGACCCGAAATTCATGGAACTTCATCTGGGAGGTCTCGGTACCAGCGTCAAGATACACTGGGATAGGGTGCCCCCTGAGGTCAAACCATTTGATCCAGAAAATCTACTGATATTCAGCAGCGGCGTTTTCAACGGCACACCTGCTTTCAGCGCCAACCGCACCGTTGTCACCTTTGTTTCTCCTCAGACAGATTTGTTGGCGTATCCAATGATGGGGGGGTTTTGGTCGGCGGAATTGAAATATGCTGGTTATGACAAGGTGATCTTTCGCAACAAGTCCCCCAAATGGGTTTATATATGGATCAACAATGACAAAGTAGAAATACGGGATGCCTCTCATTTGAAGGGCAAAGGTGCCCTTGAGACTCAAGATCTTATTCGAGAAGAGTTGAATGAGCCGAGAGCCCAGGTGGCCGCAATCGGTCTTGCCGGTGAAAACCGATGCTTCACGGCTTCCATCGAACAGGCCAGGTCGAGTGCCAGCAGGCTCGGCGGAGGCGCTGTGATGGGAGACAAAAAGATAAAAGCGATAGCGGTTCGTGGAACAAGGGGCATCAATCTTGCCCGAGGGGAAGAGTTCATGGAACACATGAAAGGTGTGATGGAATACATAAATTTCCGAAACGCCAATCCCATTCCGGACGTCATGACCATACTGTCCGGGATCGGGTCGCCCCAGGAGATGGTGCATACCGATGAGAAGTGGCACACCGAAAATTTCATGTGGGGGAATGCCCGCACCCGCAGAAGAGACTTCTGGAGCAAGGAGAACGAAGCAAATTGGGTGGCGGCTCAACATGGTGCGGTGAAGCGGTTAATCAGCTGCATGAACTGCCCACAGCATTGTGGGGCATTGGTCTCTCCCGGCGAAGGTCGCTATTACATGATGAAGTGCTTCGGGAAACTTACCTGGTGTATGGCAGCCTATGTAGACGACCTAAATTTTAACTTCAACATCCTTAATCGCGTTACGGAGTATGGAGTGGACTCATTCTCAACCCCGCAGATTCTGGCCTTCGCTGTTGAGCTTTACGAGGCCGGCATTCTGACCGACAAGGATTTTGAAGGATGCCCAACCGATAAAGAGGGGAGGTTTTTTTGGCTGCTCGACCGCGTGGCCCATCGGGAGGGAATTGGAGATATTCTGGCCGACGGCACCTATTGGGCGGCCCAAAAGATTGGCAAGGGGGCGGAAGAATTTGCTCATAATACCATCAAGAAACATGAGCAGCTCCCCCTCAAACTGGGAACGCTGGACCCCCTTTATTACTTAATGTATTCTACCAACGAGAAGATAAGCATTACTCAAATTGAAGGGCAATGGCCCCAGTCGGCTTTTCCCACGAGAGAGCAGAGGGAAGCTTTTGTAAAAGATTGGCCCCAACTTCCCGATGAACATTTTAAGCAATATTTACTGGACTGGGAAATAAAGGGAGATCACGCGATACCCTATTATCCTACTCCTCAAATGTGCAGTGAAATTGTGGATTGGATGGAGATGCTGCATAACATTGATGACGCCGTCTGTATTTGTGCTGGTATGTCTTCATTTTGCCTGAAGCCTCCCTACCATATACATAACTACCCGAAACTGATTTCGGCAGCGACCGGGATGGACATCGATGAAGCCGGGCTAAAGAAGATAGCAAACAGGAGTCGGAATTTACACAGAGCATTCAATAATAGAAAGGGCATGACGAGGGCTGATGAGAAGCCGCCTGAAGACCATTGGAAGAGAAGATTTCCCGAGCTCGAGCAAGAACTCTTAAGTACATATTACAAATTCAAGGGATGGAATAAAGACGGCATTCCTACGAAAAAAAGATTACACGAATTAGATCTGGATTATGTTGCGGAAGACTTAGAAAAGAGAGGTGTATTAAAAGATGGCCAAGATTAAGAAGAAGATCAAGAAAATCAAGATTGATGCGGATAAGTGCAACGGCTGCCGGGGCTGCGAGATTGTCTGCTCCTCCTTTCACGCTACACCAAAGTACAGCGAGATTAATCCGGCAAGGTCTCGTGTCCAGGTGATTACACACCGGCTAAAAAACATATGGCTTCCTCTGTTCGCGGGTGAGTATACTCCGGCCGAATGCATGGGCAGAGACGTGTATGTGATTGACGGGAAAGAATACGATGAGTGCGGATTCTGCAGGGCTGCCTGCCCTTCCAGGGACATATTCAAAGAACCCGATTCCGGCCTGCCTCTCAAGTGTGATATGTGTGAAGGCGAAGAAAAGCCGAAGTGTGTGGAGTGGTGTCTCAATGATGTCCTGACATATGAAGAAAGAGAAGAGGAAGTAGAAGAAGAAGTGAAGCCGGAGGACGTGGAGGCAGGAGTGGGATCATTGATCGACAAATATGGGTTCGATAAAATAGCGGATACCATTGCCCGGATGGCAAAAGGGCCAAAAGGGTCGCCAGCAACTATTGACGATATGTCCGCAAAGCGGTAGGTATTTTCGACTGTCACGAAAACAGGCGTCATCTCAAGAAGAGATCGCAGGACCGAGGAACAGATGGATGCACATGAGCAGATACGTTTGCACATCCCCGAGGAAGTCGAGCGTCTTATCGAGGATCGGCGGATCCTGAGGGAGGACCTGCAAAAGACAATCCACTATGCCGAGACCACCGGGGAGAAGTTCATCAACCCTTCCACCGGCCGGTCTCTCGCATCCTTGAGGCCGGACAGGGTCACGTACTGGGTGGAATACAGTCGGGTCGGTGAAGACTATCATGTCCGTAGCGCCTATTCCCACAGGATGGAGATGAAGAGAGGGCGTGGGTTATGACGGAGGGGGCCAAGTCCGGCAGTGATGGTGGATGGATCTGCAATCGGTGCAGGGTCCCCTTGGAAGTTCAAACGGTCAGGCTCCAGTATTTAAAGACCATCTTCGCCCTCAATCTTCCTGCATGTCCGAAGTGCGGTATGATACTGATAGACGAAGAGCTGGCGACAAAGATGGCCGAGGCAGAGCAGGCCCTTGAAGACAAATAGCCTTCCTGGTGAACCGGCGGCCGCCTTTCACTCGGTCAGAAACAAACGAGACGGCAAATCATGGACGACGTGATCTTCCAGTTGATGAGACTGAAGGCTAAGGGGTTCTGCTGCGCCCAGATGATCTTGATTCTCGCACTGGAGGCCCAGGGCAAGACCAATACCGATCTGGTGAGGTCGGCGGGCGGTCTCTGCTTCGGCATCCACTGGAGCGGCGAGGTCTGCGGAGCCCTGTCAGGGGGAGCCTGCCTTATCTCGCTTTACGCGGGAAAGGGTGGCGACGAAGAGGCGCCCGATGACCGGTACATGACGATGGTGGGCGAGCTTGTGGACTGGTTCAGTCGGGCAGCTAACGACGAGTACGGCGGAACGCGATGTAGCGAGATCCTGGAAAGGTTCCCCGACCGCAGCATATGCGGCCGGATTGTGGCCGATACCTATGGGAAGTGCATGGATATCCTCCTCAGCCACGGGTTCGATCCTGCAGTCGGCAAGAATGGATGACGTCATGGAAAAAACATACCCGAGTGAAACCGAAAGCCTCTGTCCTGTTTGCCTCAAGAGGATCAAAGCAACACGGCTGCTTCGGGGCGACGATGTCTTTCTGGTCAAGGAGTGCGAGGACCACGGTTCCTTCAGAACCGTCATATGGCGCGGCGAGCCGTCCATGGCCGAATGGCGGAGACCGAAAGATCCTGTCCATCCGGACCTCTGTTACGGGACTGTTGAAAAGGGCTGTCCTTTTGACTGTGGCCTCTGTGACGCCCACGAACAGCTTCCCTGTTCGGTTTTGCTCGAGGTGACGGACCGCTGCAACCTCAATTGCGCCGTCTGTTTCGCCGATTCTGGCCGAGGGCGGGCAGAGGACCCATCGTTGGAGAACATCTCGTGGCTGTTAGAACGGGCCATGGCTGCGGCAGGTCCGTGCAATCTCCAGCTGTCAGGGGGTGAACCGACGGTGCGGGACGACCTTCCTGAGATCGTCGAAGTTGCACGACGGATCGGCTATTCCTTTATCCAGGTCAATACGAACGGTCTCCGTCTTGCTTCGGACAGGGCATACGTAAGACGGCTCCTGGACACAGGTCTCTCATCGGTCTTTCTTCAGTTCGACGGGGTTGATGATGAGATCTACCGTTCCTTGAGGGGAAGAGCGTTCCTGGACCAGAAGCTTGGGGCCGTCAAGAGTTGCGAAGAGACAGGTCTCGGGGTCGTCCTCGTCCCTACCCTCGTGAGAGGGATAAACACCGACTCTGTCGGGGCCATAGTACGGCAAGCCCTGCAACTGGCTCCCACCGTGCGGGGCATCCATTTCCAGCCGGTCAGCTATTTCGGCCGCTTTCCAGAGCAGATTGGCGACCAAGGCCGCTTTACCCTCCCTGAGCTGATGAGGTGTCTCGAGGAACAGACGGGGGGTCTTGTGAAGGTCACCGACTTTTCCCCTCCCGGCTGCGAACACGCCCGCTGTTCCTTCCACGCTACATATGTGCACTCGGCCGAAGGCGGACTGAGACCGATAGGAACGGCGAACAGGGATAGCTGCTGTTCGGCGGACATCGGTACAGGGGGAGTCAGGAGGACAGTGGAGACTGTGTCGCGTCGTTGGACACTGCCGTCCGCAGCCCCGTTCTTTAGCCGCCCCCCGGTATCGGAGGAGACCGCCTGCTGCGGCGGGAGCAGTTCAGACGTGACCCGGGTCGAGGGCCTTCTTGACCTGGATGTTTTTCTCCGGGAAATCGCCACCCGGAGTTTCACTATATCTGCCATGGCCTTCCAGGATGCGGACAACCTTGACCTGGAGCGGCTCAGGGGTTGCTGCATATCGGTCTTATCCGCCGAAGGCATGCTTGTGCCTTTTTGTGCCTACAACCTTAGTAGCAGGGAAGGAAAGGGTCTCTACCGCCGTCGGAACGGATCGGGGTCGTAATGATCGGCATCACTCCGCTTGAGGCATGGATCAGAAAAAAGGCCCACATCGGTCGCGACCTGACTGGTAGGTTCTTTGCGGAAGTACTTAAGGTCTACCAGCTCCAGAGACTGAACGAGATCATCGATTACGCCCGCCGCAACACCTCTTTCTACCGTCGCCATTTGGCCTCGCTCACGGCTGCGCCCTTGGCTGCTCTTTCAGATATCGCCCGATTTCCCTTTACCAGTCTATCGGATCTTGCCCACGACCCCTTCAGTTTTTTGGCGGTTCGTCAGGACGACGTAGCCAGAATCGTTACCCTCCGCACGCCGGGGGGCACAGGGGAGGGAAAGCGACTCTTTTTCACTGAAGGGGATCTGGAATTAACCGTGGACTTCTTCCATCACGGCATGTCAACCCTTGTGCGGCCTGGGCAGAGAGTAGCGATTCTCCTTCCCGGTAAGAGCCCGGATAGCGTGGGCGACCTCCTCTTTCGGAGCCTTCGAAGGATGGATGTCCATGCCCTTGTGTACGGTTCTGTCACGGATCCCATCCACGCCGCTGAAGCGGTTGCGTCTTTCGGCGCCCATTGTCTCGTCGGTATTCCCACGCAGGTCCTCGCCATGGCCCGTTCGCGCGCAGGGGCCGCGATCAGGAAAGGCAGCATAGAGAACATCCTGTTGACCACGGACTACGTCCCACGGGCGATCGCAGAGACCCTGGAGCAGGTCTGGGGCTGCCGGGTGTTTACCCATTACGGCACGACCGAAATGGGCCTCGGTGGCGGCGTGGAGTGTGAGGCCTTGGATGGGTACCACCTCAGGGAGGGTGATCTCTACTTCGAGGTGGTCGATCATCAGACAGGAGAGAGGTGCTCCGATGGGGTGATAGGTGAGGTGGTCTTTACGACCCTTACGAGACGAGGCATGCCTCTCATACGATACAGGACCGGAGACGTTGCCCGCATGATTACTCAGCCATGTCCCTGTGGCAGCGTTCTGAGGCGAATGGAGCGTGTCAGAGGCAAGTGGGATGACGCTGTTAGCCTGGGTCCTGAGTGTACTCTGACTCTCCCCGACGTGGATGAGGCGCTGTTCCGGCTTCCGGACCTGCTCGACTACCGGGTCACGGTCTCAAAAGGGAGGAACGGAATGTTCCGGCTGCACATCGACGTGCACATGGTGGAAGGCGGTAGCCTAAAGGACCGCGAAGTCCTCCAAATGCTCAACGAGGTTGACGCGATACGAAAGGGTATTGCCAGGGCGAACCTTGAGATACCCACTGTGCGTTTCTCGGCGGATGGGCGCTGGACAACGACCGGCGTGTCAAAGAGAAAGATCGTCACCACGCAAAGGAGCGAGGAGAATGGCTGATGACGGACAAAGCGCTTCAAACCGCTCACATGCAGAGGCAAGACAGTTCACCCGGTCGAATCAACCTTTAACTGTGGCTGGCTATTCCCTGAGAACTGCGGAGACAGCATCAACCTGCTTGCTCCCAACGTAGGAGATGGGAATTCGATGACGCCCGAGTACAAGGCGTTCATGGTCAATGTGAGGAAAACCTAGGCTTTGAAACAAGCTAGATGGGGATTCTCATTGAACTGCCTACTTGTAGAGGTGGGACAGCGCGGGAAATGTATTTTATGAGGTTCTTCTAATGAATGAGGTTCTATCAAACGAAATCAATAGACTGGAAAAGGCATTCGAGAGGATCGAACGTGACACGCCCTTCCTGAAATCCGCCGCGAACGCCTTCAAGGAAATAATGATTAGCAGGATTATTCTAAAGGCAAAACTCTCACCTGGCCGTCCGGATATCCATATCCCGCAACCGGATTATTCCCGGTTTGCCAAGGGATATCCATGGTTGACCGAAGAGATGATTACGTCTCTAATGGATCCCTGGGGAGAGGCCGTGGAGTCCACGATACTGCCTCTAATAAAAGCTTTTCCTAAGATCGCAGCAGAGGTGGTGCGATTAAGGGAGGCTTTCGTAGCAGCTGACATAGATCTGAAGTACTGTATAGGTACTTTAGTGGAGGGCAGGGAAGGCCGGATTATCGAAGTTGCTTCTTATTTGCGTTTCCAACCCATCGTACTGAAGTTTATCCTGGGCCAGATGTTAAAACCCTTTGTTGAGAAAAGGACAGAAAGCCTGCGCCCACTCATTGAAAATTTACCGTGGCACCAAGGTTACTGCCCTATATGCGGCGCTTTCCCAGAAATAAGTTTTCTCCAAGGTGAAGAGGCGCAGAGATGGTTGAAATGCTCTCTCTGCGGATATGATTGGAGATTTGATAGGACGGCTTGTCCCTGTTGCGGAGAAATAAACAAGGGCAAGGAATTTATATGTGTCGATGGGTTTGAACACGAATGGGTGGAGCTCTGTCCTGATTGTCATAGATACATCGTTGGAATTGACCTAAGAAAGCAAACAGAGGTAACTGCAGATGTAGCTGCTATAGGCATGGTGCATTTGGACATTTTTGCACAGCGGAGGGGTTTCCTCCCGACAGCCGAAAGCGCCTGGAAATATGGTGCCTCCGAATAATTAGCTCCGTTTTCGGCAAGGAATCTCAGGGCGGTACATCTCACCCTCTGTTTGGTTGTCGAGGTAACAATACCCGATGCTACCCGTGTTTAGATTTTTTGGAATTCGATAATGTGAACAGCTATTTAAAATTTTCCATTTGTCTTTTAACTTCTGAGAGTCGATGATTACCGAAGGAAATAAACAAAAAAAGGCAGGGCCATCTCTGACCCTGCCTCCCGATGATTACGGCTCACCCTAACAGCATGGCATAATCTCGACTGTATCGCTCCCTTCAATGGGCCTGCCATCCATTTTTTTACTTCTCAGAATAGCCTCGGCATCTCGACATTGGAACCCAACCTGCGCCTTGTAAAAATAGCAAACCAAATCATCAGGGCAACGGTCCCTATTCTTATGTGGCTCCTATTTGTTTTCTTCTCCTTCATGCAGCAACCGATATCGCATCTCACTGTTCCCGTTCGATGGTCTCGATCAGACCGGCGATGGTAATGACACTGGTCACAGGGGTTTGGGCAACAGACCGTCAAGCTCTGGCTGTGGGCATTCCCCTTCTCGGATTGGAGCCAACGGAGAAAGGGGCAGGACCCTTTCAGGCCCTGCCCACCGCGGAAGTTACTTCCCTTCGTGCAAATGATGGTTCTTGCAGGCCTCTAACTTGTACACCACTATTTGGGCGACGTTAGAGACCCACCGGCCCGCCACATTGTCGTTGGGGAGGACAAGGCGGGCTAAGCCGCTGTCCTTCCCACCCTTGTTGATCGAGTTGTCAGACGCGCTGATCGCTAGCAAGGCATACTGAGCGCCGGTCTTTTGGGTCGCCTCGAACATGGAGAGAACTGCGGCGTAGCCGTCGGTTGTCTGAACGACGATGTAGCTATCCATGTCTCTCGTGTCAACGCCTGAGGCATGGAGTACGCTTACCAACGTGGGTCCCGTCCAGACCCCTACGGTGTTGGTGGTCGATTTGGAGGCATCGAAGGTTTCTAGCTTCATCGCCTTTAGGCGAGCGAGATCATAGGCCCGTGGGGTAATCCCCGGACCGGAAACAATGAGCAAGGACGAGTAGAAGTGCGTGAATGGGATCTGTGCATTTGGGTGATACTTATTGTTACAATGTATGCCAGGGACGGCTTGGACCACCTCGATTCTCGAGATGTCTTTGACCGCCCTGCCCGCGCCAGCTAGGTCACACCGATCTTTCTTGTCACACGTGAGAGTAACCATAGCACTGGCCGGAGCGAACTTGGGGTTCAATTCGCCCACGGCATAGAGGGCCCTGGAACCGTTCTTGCTGGTTATGAGCACGTAATTGCTGTCGACCGTATTATGGTTGATATCATTTTGAGCGTAGGGAGGTTGGGGGAGAGTGACGCAGGGTAAGCTCGGGTCGGCAAAGCATGGGTATTGATATGGGTATTGAGAATCGGCACCAAACTCACCCTTACCTTGCAGTACGGTCCAGAGTGAGCCATCGGTCGAATATTCGCCGGGATTGTTGACATTACCAGTAACTGTGTAGGCCAGGGCCTGCGCCCTTAGGATAAATAGTGCTGCCACGACTGCAAGAATAGCAAAACAATAATTCTTTTTCATAGTTCTTTCCCTCCTCAGATTTAAGTGTGTCGCAATGCATAATTCTGTCAGTTAATACTAAAGGACATAAAGGACCCACACTAAGGCTCGCCTCCGCTCGGCCATCAACGGCTTAGAACGGTCCAGGGCAGATGTCTTCCCCGATTTCATAATATGCAGGCGATTTGTCCCCTGGAAGTCTGCGCACCTGAAGCCACCTCGTTTCTCAGGTGCTCCTTCCCCCATACTTCAATTCTTGGAAACCCGGTGTCTCGGTAACAAGCCCGACTCAGGCCAACGCCGTTTCTTCATTCTCCTCCTCTTCGGTTTGAGATGAAACGCACGTTATGCACATAAGACTATAACGCAGATCAATTGTCAAGGATATTATTCTTTTCAAAATCAACTATGTTAATGCCTTCATCTCATCAAAGGGAAATCCTTCAGCTAACTCCTTGATATCCATATTGATTCTGGCATATCCCAGCCTATCGTCTATTGTGCAAGAAGAGCGATAAAATGACGCAATTTAATTATTGATATGCACTTGAAAGTTGCATTATAGAACGAAAACGTAAAAACAACATTACAGAAAGAAGTTCTCAGAAAACGGATTGAGAGCTACAAATCGTGACCCTCAGAGAAAGCTGGAGATCGACGATTACGGTAGAAATCTTCACCTCTCTCTTCCCGAAGCCTTACTAAGGTCTTCAAGAAATTTAGGATGACTTTTATAACCTAACTCTTGTGCCTTTTTAACATTTTCCCAAGATTTGTCATATTCTTTCTTGAAGTAATAGGCAATTCCCCGATTGTTGTACGCCTCAGCAAATCTTGGGTTGATCTCCGGGGTCGTTGGTTCTGTTTTTTTAGGGACAGTCTGACAGCCAACGATTAAAGAAACGACCATAACTAAAATCGTCAATAGAGCAAAAAGTTTATTTCGCATTTCCTCCTCTTTCTACTTCCTGCAATGTGGGTAGCTTCCCGAGACGAAAGGATGCCGTG
>DATHCH010000295.1:0-8159 GCA_035319625.1 Thermodesulfobacteriota bacterium | reverse complement strand
ATGGGTCTGGCATACCTGGCTAGACCCATTTTGTTGCATGGCTGGGGGAAAGGGAGTCGAACCCCTATTCACGGAGTCAGAGTCCGTTGTCCTACCATTGAACGATCCCCCAATTTCTTCGTGACCGTGTCCGTGATTCGTGTCTGCTAAGGTCAAAATAATAGCATTAAAAAGGCTATTGAGCAATCTTTGATTTCAGGATTTCCGAAAGCTTGTCAATTGAGATTTCTTCCTGGAACTTCGTCTCCATATTTCTAAACGCGGCCCTTCCTCGCTTCAACTCGTCCTCTCCAAGGATGAGGACATATCGGGCCTTCAGTTTGTCCGCCCTTCGCATTTGACTTTTCAGACTCTTTCCCTCATAGTCTAACTCCGCACGGATTCCCTCGAGGTGAAGTTGATTGATGATCCGGTAAGCCTCTTTAGAAGGCTCTTGTCCCAAAACGGCAATGAAGAGATACGGGTAAGAGATAAACTCCTTATCCCTCGGCAATAAGGAGACAAGCCTTTCCATCCCGATAGCAAAACCGATTCCCGGAATCTTGAGGCCTCCAATCTCCTGGAAGAGACTGTCATACCGTCCCCCCCCAGCCACGGCATTCTGAGAACCTAACTGATAGGAAACAACCTCAAACGCGGTCCGGGTATAATAATCCAACCCCCTTACCATCCTGGGATTCAGGATATATTGGAGACCTGCCGTTTCGAGGTATTTCTTCACCAGATCAAAATGTTTTTGACACTCAGAGCAAATGAAATCACTCACCTTGGGTGCGTTGGCAATCGCCTCCTGGCAGGTTTCGACCTTGCAGTCAAAGATGCGCAGAGGATTGGTCTGAAGTCTTCTTTGACAGTCTTCACAGAGCTGAAAAGATTTGCTTTCCAGAAACTTCTTCAGCTCTTCGCGATATTTAGGCCGGCAGGTCTGATCGCCCAACGTATTGATCTGAAGTTCAAGCTTCTCGAACCCTACCCTTTTTAGAAAATGGATGAGCATGACGATGACTTCGGCATCTACCATGGCGTTCTCCACACCAAAGACTTCTGCGTCGATCTGATAGAACTGCCGGTAGCGGCCTTTCTGAGGTCTTTCATACCGGAACATGGGTCCGATGCAGTAGAGTTTCGCCACGGGATCGAAGGTATAGAGTTGATGCTCTAAGTAGGCGCGTGCCATGGAGGCTGTGGCTTCGGGCCGGAGGGTAAGAGAATTGCCGCTGCGGTCAGTGAAGGTATACATTTCCTTCTCAACAATGTCGGTTGCTTCTCCGATGCCTCGGGAGAAAAGCTCTGTCCGTTCGAGAATAGGAATGCGAATCTCCGAAAAACCAAACCCCTCAAACACTTCACGAGCCGTCTCTTCCACAAACTGCCACTTTCCAATCTCGTCGGGCAGGATGTCATTAAAACCACGAATCGCTTTGATTTCCATGCTGAGTCCCCTCACTTTTTGCGTTAGTAATTTATCCCATTGACTACCAAAAGTCAAAATCGAAATCCCTCTCACCCTCCCCTCTCCCCTACGGGGAGAGGGGAGAAGTAAAGGAAGTCAAAACACAAATAGTTGATAATTGAGGAGATTTAGGGTAACCTGAACCAATGAAAAAGGTTAAGGTTGAGGTCAAGACGATGCAGATCAACCCTCAGATCTTCAGGGAATATGATATTCGCGGAGTCGTCAACAAGGACCTGACTCCCGCTATCGTCAGAAGGTTAGGTCAGGGGTTTGGAACCCATATGGCTCAATTGGATCGGAGAGACTTGGTCGTGGGGAGGGACGGAAGGCTAAGCTCAGAGGTTTTTGAGGAGGCTCTGATCGAAGGTCTCCTTTCCGCAGGATGCAATGTCGTCAATATTGGTCTCTGCCCAACACCCATCTATTATTTCTCCATTTTCCATCTTGATAAAGACGGAGGGATGATGGTCACCGGGAGTCATAATCCCCCGGAGTTCAACGGGTTTAAGGTATCCGTCGGCAAAACCACCATTTTCGGAGAAGAGATTCAGAATTTGAGGCGCTTGATCGAAAAAAGGGAATTTCTCGCAGGTAAAGGGAAACTTTCTGAAGAAGAAACGGTCCAACCTTACCGGGAGTACGTTAAAAAGAATGTTCACACCAAAAAAAAATTGAAAGTGGTGATCGATGCAGGGAATGGGACGGCAGGGGTTGTGGCAGGACCGCTCCTCAGAGATTTGGGCTGCGAGTTAGAGGAGCTTTATTGTGAGGTAGATGGCCGGTTTCCAAATCATTTCCCGGATCCAACCATCCCTAAGAATTTAGAAGTTCTAATAGATCGCGTGAAGAAGACTCGGGCGGATGTAGGGATTGGATATGATGGAGATGCGGATCGTATCGGAGTAGTGGATGATCAGGGAAACATCATCTGGGGCGATCAATTAATGATCCTGTTCTCGAGGGAGATATTAAAGGATAAAAAAGAAGCCACTTTTGTGGCAGAGGTGAAATGTTCTCAGAATTTGTTTAACGATATCGAGAAACACGGTGGAAAGGCCATCATGTACAGAACGGGGCACTCCCTGATCGAGGAGAAGATTAGAGAGGAGAAGGCTGCCCTCGGCGGAGAGATGAGTGGACACATCTTTTTCGCTGACCGTTATTTTGGTTATGATGATGCCATCTATGCTTCATGCCGTCTCATCGAGCTCCTTTCAAAGACAGACAAGAAATTATCCCAGCTCCTTAGCGATGTGCCGAAGACATTTATCACCCCTGAAATTCGAGTCGATTGTGCGGATGAGATTAAATTCAAAGTCGTTGAAACGGTAAAGGAAGCCTTGAGAAGAGACTACCCCGTCATCGATGTGGATGGGGTGAGGGTAAAGTTTGAGGACGGATGGGGATTAGTGAGGGCTTCAAATACGCAGCCGGCGCTCGTCCTCCGATTTGAAGCCCTGACTCAGAATCGACTCAACGAGATTAAAGAGTTTGTTGAGAAGAAGGTTCAGGAGGCGGTTTTTGCATTGAAAGGACGTTAATTCGGACCTTTTAAACGTTTTCCAACAGCCAATAAGAATTCGACCACAGAGCTTTTTCCACTAAACCCTTTATATTTTCGCTAATATTTTGATTGACAAGATACAATTAGAGGTCTAAAATCTCCCCCAAAAATACGACTTACAGTTTTGTCGCTGTCGAAACGAGAAAAGGCAAAGGAGAGAGAATAATGAAGAAAACTAAGGTAGGGGTGATCGGTGGGACTGGCATGGTAGGCCAGAACTATATTAGATTGCTCAGGGATCATCCTTGGTTTCAAGTGACGTATGTCGCGGCCTCCCCCCGCTCTGCGGGCAAGAGATACGCGGAGGCCGTTTCGGGACGCTGGCTCATGCCCGAGCCAGCCCCGGAGCAGATCAAGGCCCTTGTGGTTCAAGACGCAAATCTTGTGGAATCCGCGAAAGGGAAATGTGAGTTGGTGTTCTCAGCCATTGAAGCGGACAAGGACACGGTGCGAAAGCCTGAGGAGGAATATGCCAAAACCGGTATTCCGGTGGTATCAAACAACTCGGCACATAGGAACACCCCAGACGTGCCGATGATGTTACCGGAAGCGAATCCAGGCCATGCTGAGCTGATCCGATTCCAGCGGAAGCAGAGAGGTTGGAAAAAAGGACTGATCGCCGTCAAGCCCAAACTGCAGTATCCAAAGCTACGTCACCCCACTCTTTGCTTTGATCGAGGCGGCTACAGGCTCGAAGCCGTCATCGTGACAATACTTCAAGCGGTCTCCGGAGCAGGATTTCCGGGTCCTGCATCCCTGCAAATGATAGACAACGTCATTCCCTTTATCAAGAACGAGGAGGAGAAGTCAGAATTGGAGCCCCTGCGGATTCTGGGACAGCTTCGTTCGGGCAGAATCATACCCGATGACTCGTTTAAGATTTCATCTCACTGCAACCGGGTTCCCGTCATCGATGGCCACATGGCATGCGTGAGCGTGAAATTCAACGGGCGAAAGCCGTCAATCGAGGAGGTCACGAAGATCTGGAAAAGCTTTGCCGGCGAGCCCCAGAGACTGGAACTCCCCTCGGCTCCGCCGGAAGCGATCATCTACCGAGAAGAAGCCGATAGGCCTCAGCCACGGATGGACAGAGATGCAGGGAGGGGGATGGCGGTGACCGTGGGACGGCTCCGGAAATGCGAGGTTTTCGATTACCGGTTTGTAGGCCTTTCGCATAACACCATACGAGGCGCGGCCGGAGGCGCCATTCTCACCGCAGAATTGCTGAAAGCAAAAGGGTTTTTCTAAAGATGGCAGCGGCTGAATTCAAGGAATGGGTGTCCTGCCCGCATCTGCGGGTGCGGAATGAACGCTTTGGTCAGAAAAAGACTTGAAAGGAGATCGCCATGGAACAAAAGCCTTTCGATTTAGCTTCTATTTTAGCTTCTACTCAGAAAACGGCAATGAGTGTTTTGACATCCCCGTCTGCCTTTTTCAGGGAGATGCCAAAGACCGGCGGGTTTGTTGAGCCGCTGATATTCATGGTAATCATGGGTATTATCGGAGGTCTCATCCAGACCATCTTCAGCATTGTGGGTCTGCATTTTGGGATTATGGCAATGAGTGTGTGGTCGATCATTTTATTTCCTATCTATATTGTCATAGGCGGCTTCATAGGTGCTGCAATCCTCTTTGTGATATGGAAACTCTTAGGCTCCCAGGAGTCCTATGAAACCGCTTATCGATGTGGGGCGTACATTTCCGTCCTGATGCCGATCATTACCGTGCTCGGTCTCATTCCTTATTTAGGTTCAGCCATTGGGATTGCCCTCTACGTTTACTTTCTCGTGATCGCGAGCGTTGAGGTTCAGAAGATTCCTTCTCAAAAGGCTTGGCTTGTGTTCGGGATCATCGGGGCAATATCGATCATTTTAAGTATCAGCGGCCAAATTACTGCAAGAAAGTATTCGAGAGATGCGAACAAATTCCGGGAAAAGATGGAAGAGACCTCGAAGGCCATGAGGAAGCAGGCCGAACAGATGCAGAAGCAGACTGAGGATCTGCAGAAACAGGCAGAGGAGGCGAGAAGAGCTGCCGAAGAGATGCAGAAACAACAGGGGACGAAGTAGGCTAAGAACCCTTAACAAGAATACTTTATAGAGTTGTTAAGACTTTTAAAAGCTAAAATCCTTTCAACCTCCTTTTAGCCAAAGTGAGGAGGGCAGCGGGAATTTTTGCCTTGACTCTCTTGACAGGAATTATTAAGATGTGAAAAATACTCAATTGTTCTTATTATCGTTGCGGAATGGGGATATTGATGATTATATTAATGTGGGAGAATAAAATTTAGGAGGAGGGATGAAAAATGAGAATTAGGGATGTGATGACGAGAAATCCGGTTACAGTGGATAGCGAAACATTGGTTTTGGACGCCCAAAAGATAATGAAAGAAAACAATATCCGCAGGCTTCCAGTTGTGGACAAAGGTAAATTGGTAGGCATGGTCACTAAACATGATCTCCTCGAGGCGTCGCCTTCACCGGCCACATCGCTGAGCGTATTTGAGTTGAACTATCTCCTTGCAAAAATGAAGGTGAAGGAAATTATGAAGAGGAATCCCGTGACGATTTCCCCGGATACCCCTTTCGAGGAGGCCTTGAGACTCGGACAAGAGAAGAAGATTGGGTCGTTCCCGGTGGTGGAGAAGGGGAAACTGGTTGGTATTACGACCGAATCGGACATCATCCGCTTCGTGACGCGCGTCCTCGGGATAAAGGAAGAGGGATCGAGGATCACCATTGAAGGGTTGGGCGGAAAGTTGAGCGATCTCGAGAAGATTGTTTCCATCGCAAACCAACATCACACGATTATTATGAGCATGATGTCCTTGCCCAGACCCGAAAAGAAGGATTGGATGATCGTGCTTCGATTAAAAACGAATGAGCCCGACCGGATTGTCAAAGATTTTAAGAAGGCCGGCTTCAATGTCACCTTTTCGTCCTGGTTCCGTTGTCAAACGGGGCAGGCCTAATCCAACAGATCGTTAGCTCTCGCGGGCAAAAACAAAGGGGGTGTGCTCGACCGAGTGCAGCCCTTTTGTTTTTCATTAGACAAAAAATCTGATCTCTGCGTATTCAAGTGGGTAAGTTTTACTACTGGAGTACCCGTTTCTCTAAATCGTTCCTCTATCTTCCCTCGTTCGAAAAACAGGCTCTTCTTACCCTCTTTGGCAAAGAGGGGTCAGGGGAGATTTTATAAAGGGTGGTTACAGGGAATATATCTTTCTAAAGAGAACAAGAGTATATCGATTTGGGAGAACATTTTACGTACTCACACACATGACGGCCAAAAAATCTATTCCTCCCTGTTACGATAAAAATCATACACCCTTTGAGCCGACTTTGAATTCATCTTTGGAGCTTTGGCCAATTCTTCTTCTGCGGCTTGTCTGATCTTCTCCACTGTTCCAAAGTATCGCAATAACTCCCTTTGTCTGATCTGACCAATCCCGGGGATCTCTCCAAGCTCTGATCGGACGGTTACTTTGCTTCTCACCTTCTTGTGGTAAGTGATAGCAAATCGATGGGCTTCATCGCGGATTCGGTCAAGAAGATGGAGGAGTGGCGAATGGCTTCCCAAAATGAAAGGTTCCTTATATTGAGGACGGAAGACCTTCTCCTCGGTCCTTCCCAACCTCGAAGGACGAGGCCTTTCAGCAGGCCTTTCCTTGGCCAGGCTGATGAGATCAACTTCCCTTATCTTCAGTTCTTTGAATACCTCTTGGGCCACGTTCAATTGACCCTTTCCCCCATCCAACAAAACCAGGTCGGGAAGATCATTTTCTTTAGCGGTCTTTTGATACCGGCGGAGGAGGACTTCGTACATCATGCCATAATCGTTCGCTCCCTCTACCGTTTTGATCTTAAAATGACGGTACCGCTCCTTATCGGGTTTTCCGTCTTCAAAAAAGACCATCGATCCAACAGCGTTTCCTCCTTGGAGGTTGGAGATGTCGAAAGCCTCAATCCTTCGAGGAACGTTTCTCAGATGAAGCCTCTCTTTTAGGGAGTCCAAAAGCTTCTCCTCGTCCTTATCCAGTTCATCCTCAGCGAGAAGAAACTGCTCAGCGTTTTCTGAGGCCATCTTAAGAAGTTGTTTCTTATCTCCCTTGAGGGGGACAAGGATCTTGACCTTTTTCCCCTTCAGTTCAGTCAGCCATTGTTCAACAAAGTCCTGCTCGGGAATTGACTTCGGGATCAAAATCTGTTCGGGAATAAATTTGCCTTCCCGATAATATTGAAAGACAAAGGACGAAAGCACCTCCTCGTCCAGAAGTCCAGCGGAAGAGATGACAAAACCCCTCCCCCCCATGAGTCTCCCTGCTCTAACGAACAGGGGATAGAGGACGATCTTATGGCCCTGGCGTTGGAAGCCGATCACGTCTTGGTCGAGGAAATCCGTAGAGACGATCTTCTGCTTTTCGACCACCTGCTCAATCGAGGCGATCTGGTTTCTGATTTTGGCGGCCGCTTCAAAGTGGAGTTTTTCCGATTCTTCCTCCATCTTTTTCTTGAGGCCCTCCAGCAAATCCCTGTTCTTCCCGGCAAGGAACATCCTCACCTGTTGGACGACCTCCCGGTACTTACTCGGGTCGACCCCTTCGCAACAAGGGCCCAGACACCGGCCCATCTCGTAATTGATACATGGCCTCAACCGATGGGTGAATTTGGTATCCATGCAAGTCCGGATAGGAAAGAGCCTGCGGATCAACCTTAAGGTCTCCCGGAGGGAGGTGGCAGAAGGATAAGGACCGAAATAGAGAGAACCGTCTTTCTTGATCCGCCTCACAATACATAACGTTGGATATTCCTCCTCCAGCGAGAGTTTGAGGCAGGGATAATTCTTATCATCCCTGAGCTTCACGTTATAGCGGGGGCGGTGCGTTTTGACGAGGGTGTCTTCCAGGATGAAGGCCTCTTTCTCCGTATCGGTGACAATGGTATCAATGTCTGCCACCTTTTCCAGCATGGTCAGCGTTTTCAAATCCTTTCCAGCCGGCTTCTGGAAATAAGTGCTCACCCGATGTTTGATATTTCCCGCCTTCCCCACATAGAGAATCGTCCCCCTCTTGTCTTTGAACAGATAGACACCGGGATTCGACGGAAGGTTATTAATTTTCTGCTCTATGGTTTGCATCTC
>DATHCH010000294.1:0-22663 GCA_035319625.1 Thermodesulfobacteriota bacterium | reverse complement strand
ATACCCTGTTGCTGGGCGATAATTGAGAAGACCCAAAAGAGCGTGTGGTAAGGACATGATCTTTCCTCCATGGCGGCTTTAGTATATATAAAACTACGCATATAGTAGCTAATGCACAGATATTTGTCAAGTAAATTTTTTGTCAAAGGCTTGGCTATCCGATTTTAAATAATAACTCCTTGAATATAGGCGTTAAGAATAATGGATGCTGGCTGACACTATATGAGTGGGAAGCCTAAGCTTTGCGGGGGCTCGCTTGCCAACCCAAGGCTTAAGAGTAATGTTTCCGCCTACTGCAAAAAGGCGACAGGTGGACACGAATCATATTTCATTCCTTGGAAGCCCTTCATTGTGAAGGAAGCTTCAAATAAATGTAATGTTTCATTTAGCCTTCATGGAATTCAATCTCTGAAGGACGGATTGCGCATCCTGGATCATGTCTTCGATGACCTCTCTGGCACTTCTTGTTTTGTGGATCAATCCCACGCATTGGCCGCGCCGATGATCGTCCCATCCACATCTGCTTCTCGATAAACATTTGGGCTCGTTCGACCACTCATGGCGGTCATGAGTTCTTCCGGGGTCGCTCCCTCCTGTTCTAATGAAAGTATTTTTTCGGCCGCCTCGGTTTTGAGCACTCTTGCTGCGTTCTTGATCGAACGATAGATAAGCAAAGTATCGGTCTCCCTTGCGTTGACGAACCCTTCTTTGAACCGTGGATGGGCAGGACATTCTTGGGTGGCCACAAATCGTGTTCCCATCACGACCCCTTCCGCGCCCAACGCAAGGGCGGCCAAAAACCCCCTGCCATCTGCAATTCCGCCGCCTGCAATGATCGGGATCTTAATGGACTCCGCGGCTTTAGGAATGAGGATCAGAGAGGTCACGTCATCCATCCCGGGGCGGCCTCCACATTCGAATCCGACAACCGTCACCGCGTCCGCCGCAACGGATTCAGCTTTCTGGGCAAAACGGACGGATGGAACTTTGTGGATGAGCTTAATTCCCTCGCTTTTCGATTCTTGGATAAAGGGTTCAGGGCTCCTTCCCGAGGTTTCTACCACCGGCACTTTTTCCTCCACGATGACACGGAGAATCTTCAATGTCCTGTCGCCCTTTGTTAGTTCCGGGAGCATGGAAAGATTCACTCCAAATGTTTTTTTGGTCTTTTCCTTCATCCCGCGAATCTCTGTTCTCAAGCTTTCTTGATCCGGAAAGGAGAGGCTTGAAATAATTCCCAGTCCTCCTGCCTCAGAGACGGCTGATGCAAGCTGGGCCGTGGTAAGCCACTGAAGTCCACCTTGGATGATGGGATTTTTGATCCCAAGCATTTCAGTCAATCGCGTCGCGAACATGGCATTCTCCTTTAATTTGAGGGCAGAAAGTGGTTATCGCCGGTTGGAATTATCCCGGATTCGGAATAATTTTGCAATGTTAAGTCAGGTTTTCGTCGATCCCCTTTCCCTCCGTGTCACGGATCCTGGCAAACGGCATCAAAGCGACAACGGCAGAGTGAGGGATGGGTTGTAAGTAACCCGACTTCCATGTCTTGATCAGCCTGGTGGACTTCGTTTCCATCTCCTTGGCATCGGGCCGAAAGGCGATGGATGCCCGATTGCCTTCGTAAATAATTCTTGTAGTTTAGTTATGAATATGATAAATATTCTCAAATTGTCTGTAGTTCCAAAAAGGAGGTGGGGGAATGGCTTCCTATAAGATAATATTTTTGGGTCTCTCGGTGATCGGCCTCGAAGAGGAGACGCGTTTGCTCGAAGGCCTTCAGAAAAAATTTAGCCTCACTCCTGAAAAGGCTGAAAGCCTGCTTCAGAGGGTCCCCATCGTGGTGAAGAAAGGCCTTACGAAAGGGGAGGCGGAGAGGTATGTGAAAGTTTTTGAAGAAATTGGGGGAAGAGTCAAGGTGGAGGAAGAAGAGGAGCCGATTCCCACTCTTGAAATTACTCGGGATTATGAGCCCGAGCAGAGATATGAACCCGGTCCCAAGCCTGAACCGAAGCCCGCCTTTACTCAGACGCCCGGACCTGAGAAGAGGGCTCCTGCGAAGGGAATGGTCATCTGCCCCCAATGTGGGTTTGAACAACCCGAAACTGATGAGTGTATCAAATGCGGCGTGATCATGTCCAAGTATGTTCAGTTTCAGGAGATGGCCCGTTCGTATGAGGGGCAGGTTCGAGAGATTTCGTCAGAAGAGTATACCCCGTGGGAGAGTGGAGAGGGTTTTATTGCGGCTTTTTTTAGAACAACACAGGAAGTCCTTTTCTCTCCGACAAAATTTTTTAAAAAGGTTGCTCTAGGCGAAGGATACGGGCCTCCCTTTATCTTTGCGATGATTTCGGGAGTTATAGGAATTGGCGTCATCCTGCTTTGGCAATGGCTTTTCTTTTCTGGAATGGTTCCATCTCAAATCCGCTCACTAGCTGCTTACAGTCTCGTCCCCATCCTCGCCATTATTTTAATACCTTTCTGGGTTGCCTTCTGTGTTATCCTAGGAAGCGGGGTAACACATCTCTGTATTATGATTGTCGGAGGAAACCGAAAGGGATTTGAAGCGACGTTTCGCGCGCTCTCTTATTCCTACAGTGCGATGCTTTTTTATATCGTTCCAGTGATGGGGAATTTCGCAGGAGGTATTTATTTACTCATCCTGGCTATTATTGGGGTCAGAGAGGGACATCAGATCTCGACTGGAAAGGCAGTCTTAGCCGTTCTCCTTCCCCTCATTGTCGCCTCCGGACTCGGCATCCTGCTCGCGATCCTTGTTCCGATTTTCGTCAGATCACTGGGGGTACCCCGGGGCGTGGGAGCCTAAATTCAAAGAAAGGAAATCCTGGATGATCGAAGCAGGGGCGCGAAGCGCCCCTTTTTTATAAGGACGGCTGTGGTGTAGGCGGAAGATAGTGGATCATCTGATTTGGTGAGACGATGGGCAAGAAGCGAACCAAAAGGAAAGATGAAAAAGACAGGAGAAGACGGCGCTCCGATCTTTCGACAGAAGAAATCCTTAAATTGATGGAGGAAGACGATCGGCCCCTTCTTTTAAGAGAGATCCTGCGCCGTTTAAGTCTGCCGAAAGAGCAGAGGCAAAGGGCGAGGACACTCCTCGGGAATTTGGCGGGAGAGGGGAGGGTGGTTCGGATTCGAGGGAACCGCTACGGCCTTCCGTCGAAGATGAACCTGATCATCGGCAGGATCAAAACGCATCCAGACGGGTACGGGTTTGTCATTCCGGAAGCAGACGGGCAAGAAGATATCTTCATTAGCCCCAGAAATCTGAAGGAGGCGATGAACGGAGATCGTGTCGTCGCAAGAATAGAGTCCGTCCGAAAAAAGGGAAAAGAGGGTAGCATCATCCGGATCCTGGAAAGAAGGACGCGTAAAGTCGTCGGTAGGTTCATGAGGGGGAAAAATTATTCTTACGTCATCCCGGAGGACGAGCGAATCCTTCCTGAAGTCTTTATCCCGGAAGAGGAGACGAAAAGAGCAAGGCCTAATCAAATTGTAGTTGCTGAAATTACCCGGTATCCGACGGAAAGGGCGAGACCGGAAGGGAGAATCAGTCATATTTTGGGATACCCCGATAATCCGGAAATTGAGCCACAAATCATCATTCATAAATACGAGCTCCCTTACCGATTCACATCCGCGGTGCTGAAAGAGGCACAAACCCTCCCTCCCACTCCTTCCGTTCATGAATACCGAAACAGGATGGACTTGAGAGGAATTCCAACCTTCACGATAGATGGAGAAAACGCAAGAGATTTCGATGACGCCGTCTCCGTTGAAAGAGAAAGAGACGGAGGCATCAAGCTCTACGTATCGATCTCCGATGTCAGTCACTATGTCAAAGAGGGAACGTCTCTTGACGAAGAGGCTTATTCGCGTGGTACCAGCGTTTATTTTCCGGACCGTACCATTCCCATGTTTCCTGCGGAGCTTTCGAATGAAATCTGCTGTCTTCATCCGAGGGTGGACCGGCTGGCGCTCACAGCCGAGTTAAGATACGACGGAAACGGGGAGAGAAGGGGCGTTCGATTCTATCCGAGCGTGATCCGAAGCGATGAAAGACTCACGTACACATGGGTCAAGAAAATTCTGATGGATGTGGATCCGGAACTCAGGGAGCGATTCAGTCCTCTCCTTCCCTCTTTGGACCTTATGGCTGACCTCAGTCAAGAACTTCGCCGGAGAAGGACGGACAGAGGGGCCATTGACTTCGATCTTCCGGAACCTGAGATCATCCTCAATCTCCAAGGGGAGACCGAGGACGTCATCCGGGCAGAGAGAAACCTGGCTCATCAGATCATTGAAGAATTTATGATCGCCGCCAACGAGGCCGTCGCTCATTTTATGGAGGAGAAAGGGCTACCGTTCATCTACCGAATCCACGAACCTCCTAAGAAAGAAGCGATCGATGAATTTAGAAGATTTATATCCCATTTGGGGTATCGGATGAAAAAAGAGCCGGACTACTCCCCGAAGGAATTCCAGAGGGTGCTTTCTGATGTTGAGGGAAGACCTGAGGAGAGGGTAGTAAACGAAATTCTTCTTCGATCGATGAAGTGGGCTAAATATTCGGCGAAAAACTTAGGGCACTTCGGCCTATCTTCGGATAGCTACACTCATTTTACTTCTCCTATCAGGAGATATCCAGATCTGATCGTCCACCGGCTGTTGAAAAAGGTCTTGTCGAAAGAGGAGATAAAAATCCCGGAGGAAGTTTTGGCTCAAAGGGCTGACCATCTCTCCAGCAGGGAAAGGGTGGCGATGGAAGCCGAAAGGGAGATTCTGGATCGGTACAGGGTGCGCTTCATGAAGGACAAGGTTGGCGAGGAATATGAAGGGATCATCAGTGGTGTGACGGCTTTTGGTTTTTTCGTAGAGCTGAAAGATATTTTTGTAGAAGGGCTGGTGAGAATGACGAGCCTCCACGACGATTATTACCAGTATCATGAGAAAAAATATTGTCTTGTGGGTGAGAGGACTCATAGGACTTTCAGGATTGGCGATGAGGTTAGGGTGAGGCTGGAACGCGTGGATGTGGAAAGACGCCATATCGATTTTGGGCTGCTCCAAAAGAAAGATAAGGCGAGAGCGTGACGTGGAGACGCGGTGAGCCGGCAAGAAATACTCTCCGTGTCACCCTATCCCCGTGTCTCCCCGTCCATCACTTCGGTAATTCTTCGGTGGATTCGTGACATGGAGGAAATATGGGTAAGGTGACGCGGGGACACGGAGATACGATAGAGAAGGGGGACGCCATGCATGGCAAAGATGATTTTGTGATTAAGCCGAAGCGAGAAGAAATCGTAGAAATTAAGGCGAGCCGATCGTCAGAGAACGTCGGTTTAACCATAGCTCCAAATGGGTTCAGCATAGGAGACGCGTCGTACAGTTGGTACGATATAGAACAATTTGGAGTAGTAAGAAAGCTTCACTCGAATATTCACGGCTGGAAGTCAGTTTTTTGGAATTATAAGTCATCTTCAATAAAGAGAAATTTTGAGCATAAAATCGCGAGGCTCTTGTCAGGTTTTGACGATGGTGTAGACGCTGATGATTATCAAGTTGAGCCAGAAGAGCTTGTGAGATTGCTGAACGATTGGAGGAATCGCTATACAGGATCGACTTCAGAAATTATCATCGGGACAAAAATGGATAGAAAAATATCAGCGAAGACATATTTCTTAGGAGTTGGCCTTACAATTGCTGTGGTGATAGTAATACTTGCACTTTTTGTTATTAACAAATGAGTTGATTTGATCAGATGACGTCGGCTATTCTTCGGTCGATTCTGGACATTGGGAGAAGATGAAGGTTCTTAATGGCCACCCATTTCCCTTTTCCTTTTCCATTCTTTGACTGGCAATGATAGGTATGTAAAGTCAGCTTAAAGTGAGAAAAAGTCTGTTTGAAAGTTCCGATAAACTCGTTAACGTTCGCTGTTATCTCGATGTCTTTTTTAATGTGATTTCTTAACCTCAGCCTTAACCTCGACCCCTTTTTATCTTTTATCGTCCAATTCGGAAATTCCCATAATGCTCCCAGAAGGCCTGAAGGCGGCCTCTGCCTGAGGAGAACCTTTCCATCGTTCTTGATTACGGCTGCAACCGACTCCACATGGGGAATCGTTTTTCTTATCCTCTTTGACGGATAGCTTTCAGGCTTTCCCAAAGATCTTGCTTTGCAGACTTTATGCAAGGGGCAGCGTTCACAATCAGGTTCTTTGACCGTGCAAAGCATTGAGCCAAGGTCCATCAAACCCTGATTGAAAGGATATGAATATCCTGCCGGGACCAGGGATTCAGAGATTCTCCATAGACGACCATCGGTCTTGCCTGCCGTCCGATTATCTGAAACGGCGAAGAGTCTTGAAATGACTCTCTTCGCGTTTCCGTCCAGGATTGGCGCGTCTTTATGAAAGGCAAAGGATAGGATGGCGCCGGCAGTGGATCGGCCAATTCCGGGTAGGCTCAGGAGGTCTTTCAGATCAGGAGGAATCATCCCTCGGAAACGATGTGACACAATCTGAGAGGCACGGTGAAGGTTTCGGGCCCTTGTGTAGTACCCCAGGCCCTCCCAGACTTTGAGAACGTTTGGAAGATTGGTTGTCGCCAGGTGGCGAACCGTAGGGAAAGCTTTCAAGAATTTTTGGTAATAGGGAATCACTGTGGATACCTGGGTCTGCTGAAGCATGATCTCCGAAACCCAGATAGCATATGGGTTCGTGGTTTTCCTCCAGGGAAGGTCCCTCCCGTTCTTCTTGAACCATCTGAGGAGCTTGGTCTGGATTTCTTTCTTTTGTGGAATATGAACAGTAGCGTCGGCATTTATTGCCGACGGGTATTGTGTTTTTGTTCGCCCCCAATGAATGGGGGCGCTGCGTTTTTGTGTAACGCGTTCAATCATTGGTCTGTACCAAGCTGCAGCACATCTCAACGAATTTTGTTTTGAGACCAATTTCTTTTGCGTAGTCGAGCGTTCCTTGAAGCGGATAGGTGATGGTATTGATCCCGGAGTCGATCGCCCCTCTCTCCGTCGCCCCTTTCGAACGATGGGCAGGGCGGATGCATCCAAGTCGAATTGGAATGTCCGGGTTGAGAATGCGGGCGAGAGCACAAATTTTTGATGTTTCTTCGGGGTTCGGAAGTTTGAAACGATCCTTCTCCGAAGGGCTCAAGGTTTTGAAGACGACCAGAACAATCGTTTCTACACCGACCCGTGTGACCATCTCCAAGGCTCTCCATTCTCCTCTCAATTCTCCGAAATGATGCCCGATAATAATATGGGGAGCAAGGCGATGCCCCATCTCCTTCAATAGCCAGAGGGTTTCTTCGTAATCATTGACTCTTTTATTGAGGTGATAGACCTCACGGATGGTGTCATCATCGCCAATGACGTCGATGAGAATTTGATCGACTTCAGCGTCTTTAAGTGCTTTGGCGATCGCTCTTCGAATCAGACCGGTGTGAACGATCACCTTAAATTGCGGATTGTTTTCTTTGAGGGCCTTGATTGCGGGGATAAATTTCCGAAGGGGGACTTCGCCGTTACGATCCGCACCCCCGCTGACCAAGACGCCGAGAGCCCCGTTGAGGCGAAGTCGGTCAGCGACTTGCAGAAATGTGTCAGGGTCCTCTGCGGGGATCATCGCTTCGAGAAGTTTTCCTTTGCAGTGTGAGCATCCGAGGTCACAATGACTTCCTGTTACACTGATGGCTGCAAACTTGTCTTTCTGGACGGGGAGCGTGCTGTCACGGTAGGTAACAGTACCGGGAACCGAGAAGGTAAGTTCATTGCCGAAATGGGCCTTTCGAATCTTGAAGGCCGCGGATTGGAGTTCGGCTAAGGGGAGCTGTATTAGCTTGTTGATCATAAGATTAGAGGTCAAATGCCAAAGTTCGAATGCCAAGTCAAATCCAAAGCTCAAATTTCACCCCTGACCTTGGAACCGAGGCGCACCGACTTTCCCTCTCCCCTTTGGGGAGAGGGCGGGGTGAGGGGTGGAGTTTAAAATTTGAACTTATTCTAACTGTTTTCTGATCTCTTCAATATCCTCCTGCTCCGGCAGAAAAGGAAAATTCCGGATCGGCTCCGAAGGTCTTTCGTTCCCGTAGGGCCGGTTGCAGGCCACTTTCCCGTCCCTGCCGGGACACCCTGAGGTCATAAAGGGTTCTCCAATCTGGATAAGGGATTCGATCTCCGTCCCGAAATCGATCAATCTTCCGGACTCATCAAACTTCATCTGGCCTGCTGATCCGAGATCCTCGTTAATGATCCAGCGGGCAAGCTGGATTCTCCGGTATTGGTCAGGGGGAGGGGGCGGATGTTTCTCCATGGGGCTTCCCTTCTCAGGGAAGAAGGAAAAGAGATGGGTGAAGGCTCCCATGCTCTGCCCTTTCTGGATTGCCGCCACCATTTCTTTCTCTGTCTCGCTTAGGCCGACAATGAGGTGGATCCCAGCATGAAATCTTCCGAAAACATTTACAGCCATTTGGACAACA
Source organism: Thermodesulfobacteriota bacterium (assembly GCA_035319625.1). GTDB lineage: Bacteria > Desulfobacterota > BSN033 > BSN033 > UBA1163 > UBA1163. The sequence continues at coordinate 14,144 of DATHCH010000294.1, read as the reverse complement.
TCCCAGTAATGATCCCATTGATGAGGACCTCTAACCCCCTTTCCTCTCAGTCGATCGAAAAGCTCAGGATTGGCGGCGTCAATGGCGATTCCAACCCGATCTGCGCCAGCCTTCTTCATTGCCGCAAGAGAACCATCGTGCCGGATCAACGTTGGAGCGATAAGAACGCTTATGGGTAGGTCAGTTCCGCTTCTCAAGCGTTCAATCACGTAGAGAGTGTCTTCAACAGCCTTCGCATGAGTGATCATTGAGAGGCATACGCGATGGATCTGGTCTTTACGCTTCGTCCTTTCGATGATTTCTTCCAGCGGGTAGAGAGGCCAGTGTACCCGGATAAAAGTTTTTCCTTTTGAACCGTCCCTTCTTGATCCCGACAGGCCGCAGAAGTGGCATTTTCCCAAACAGCCCTCGTCGTAATGGAGGAGAAGGTTTAACCCCTTTAACTTTGCATCCCTGTGGAAAGATCCTGGCTGGAATCCCAATGTCAGGGAAGCTGCCAGACTGGTCCGGACATATTGGGGGCTAATTGTATGCTCCATGATTCACCCTCTCTTCAATAAACACAGGTCACCCCCGCCCTCCACCCTCAGAGGGGAAGGGTTAGGGTGGGGGAGGTTCGCTTTCTTCCTGTCGGAGTAACATTCCTTAAATCCAACCCATGTCTTGCGAATTAATTCATCAAAATCAATGCCGGGTTTATTCCAGTTTTTCTCCAGAGATTCTCTCTTTAAAGCACTGTAAGCAAGGGATTTCCCAAATGCCTCCTGGCATTCGATCTCATAATTTTCCAAGTGTCGAAGGTTTCCCCTCTCAACCGCTTCCGCTGCAATCCTTCCCGCGATCTCACCGGCAATGACAGCGTTGAGGACTCCCGCGCCTGTGATGGAATGGGCATGTCCGGCTGCGTCGCCTACTAACAAGATGTTATCAAAGACAGTTCTTCGGCGCTTTTCACAAGGGATGGATCCGCCTGTTTTTGCTACGATCTCAACGCTCGACAGTTTTCTTGACCCAATGAGACAATCGAGAAAGTGATCCATTCGTTTTAAGAGAAGACTCGTTTTCTGCGCAATCATACCCACCCCCACATTGGCTGTTCTCCCCTTTGGGAATAACCATGCATACCCACCTTCGTAATCTTTATGAAAATAGACGTCCACATGATTCTGAGGCTCCGGCATGACGACTTCGTACTGGAGAGCCAAGATAGTCTTTAAAGGTGGTTGTCCGGCCGAACGGGCAACGGACGAGTGAACACCGTCCGCACCGATGAAAACTTTGGAATGAATAAGTTCTCTTTTTGAGCTTCGCTCCACGGTAAGCCCCTCGGGAGAAAGATTCAACGCCCTCGTCTCGATAGAAATCTTTCCGCCTGATAACACGGCTGAAGCTGCCAACTCCTTGTCGAAGAGAGACCGGTCCAGCATATAGCCGGGACTCTTCATCTCGTAGGACGTTCCGTCAGGGAGATGGGTGACCATCTTATCGACCGCCTGGACAACGCAGGCCGAAGAGAAAGAAGCGTGACGGGAAATCCACTGAGGAACGAACTCTGCACACTGGACTGGAATTCCAATGCGCTGTCTCCGGTCGATCAAAATGACCTTCGCACCCCTTTGGGCTGCTGCATGAGCTGCGCTTGAACCTGCCGGACCTGCCCCGATCACGACGATATCATACGATTCGGTCATGGACAAACCTCAGGCCAAATCCCAAGATCCAAATCCCAAATTCCAAATAAATTTTACATGGCAAGTTCGTCACCCGCAGACCCTGAAAATTATCTAGAATTATCCTCCCCTTGATGTTCCGCTCACCCCAGCTCTCTCCCACCAGAGGAGAGGGGGGATTTATAACTACGCCTAACTGTAACAATACTCGATCACCTTTTTGAGAAGAGGTAGGTTGAGATGCGTCTGGTTTTCAAAATGACCTTTTAATGCCTCTTTTTCCTTCCCAAGATCGTAGCAGGTGCTTCTCTCAACATCGATGAGGATTCCGGGTAATCCCATTCGCTCAAAATCCGGCCGGTGTTTTCCGTAAAAAGGTTCGCAACATGAGCCGATAAATTCCTTCACCCCGGAATGCTTAAGGCTGAGGAGCGTCGATTCGAGCTCTTCATAATTCTGGATGGTAACAGGATTTATCCCGAAGGACCTCGCCATCTCTGCGGCATCGCCTACCGAGCACCGGCCACACCCGTCGCAACCCTTTGAGTTTCGATAGACGCACTCTACCTCTTTGGCACAATAGGGAAGGAGAAGGGCTCCAGGGTTTTTTATCTCCTTAAAGGGCTTCAAGACCGGGAAGAGGCGGTGGGTCTCTTCTTCGCTGAATCCCTGCGAGAGAAGATCCATTTTCTGAAGGGCCTCCTCAAGGGTCTGGACGAAATCGTATTCGGCGACCCCGGGAATCTTCGGTCTTTCGTCGGAGAAAAAAGAATGAATGATCCCTTCGATATTGGAAGGAGTAGCCTTTGAATTCTTAAGAAGGCTTTCGAGGTCGAAAATCGCCCTTCTGGGATAGGCAAAGAAATCACCCGTGATCAGAATTTGGTTGATCACATGAGTCTTAGTATCCAGAGCGATTGAAATTCGGATCAATCCTCCCGGTGCTCTAAGCAGAGAGCTAACAGTTTTCCTTCTGGGCAAGGAGTTCCTTGTTTTGAAAATATACTCTTGGGAGGAAAAGTAAGGCAGCTTCGTCTTTGACAAATTCTCTTCTTCAACGGTCAGAGGTCTGTCTTCGAACCTCACCCCGAAGGCCTCTCCAAAACCTTTTGTCAAGGATGTCTTGATGGTCTGAATCGATGGGGTTCGGCGCAATTCCCAATTCAGGCTGGTCACTCTTTCTTTGACTGATTCGATTTCTTTATCTTGAAGCTTCTCGGTGGGGATTCTAAGACTTCTCAGCATCATATCGACATCGAAATCAACCAGGAGGGTCCCCTGGAATAGGATCGTACCCGATAGTTCTGTTCCTCCCATCCCTGAAATCTTTCGGCCATGGATTTCGATGTCGTTTCTTGGCCGGAAGTAAGCACGAACTCCAAGATGGCGAAGCCCAAGGGTGGCTGCCTCCCCCATTTTTCTATAAAGATCCTCGATTCTTGAGGGAACCCTTGGATCTTCCTTGGAGATATAAATCTCCCAGCCTAATTCATTTCTGCCCCAATAGAGCGCGCCTCCTCCAGTGAGCCTCCGATTAATTTCAATCCCTTTGGCCTGGCAATAGTCAAGCCTCACTTCCTCTTCTACGGATTGATGATGCCCGATCAGTACCGTTGGGTTTGAGAATTGGAGAAACCGAAGGGTAGGGGGCATTTTTCCCGAAGCCTTCAATTCGAGAAGTGCCTCGTCAATGGCCATGTTTTCAGCGCCCGACCGGGCACCCGTATCTAAGAGCCTCCAGGTTTCCACTGTGTTATTTTTATAACCAATTTCGTCTCTGCCTTCAATAAAGGAACATGGCTTTTTTGTTCTTAAAGTGCTAAATTTGAAACAATTCATTTCCCACGGGTGTTTGTTTCCTGGTTTTGGCATGCTCTAATAACTGGAGGAGTTATGAAGAAGAGAGACGATGCGAAACTAGTGTCGGAAAGGGCGAAAGGTTATTTTAACCAGGGGTTTAACTGAGCCGAATCAATCTCCTTGAGTTTCAAGGATTATCTTGGGATTCAGGATTCCGTGATTCCCAAACTGGCCACCGGATTTGGTGGAGGGATTGGACGAAAAGGATCGCTCTGTGGAGCTTTTACTGGGTCGATCATGGCCATTGGGATGAAGATGGGGAGAGTTGATCCCAAGAACCGGGAGACGGTATCGAAGGTTTATGAGAAATGCCAGCAGTTCTGGGATCAATTCGAGAAAGAGTTTGGAAATATAAACTGTTATTCTTTGATAGGTTATCGTTTGGATAATCCGGAGGAAAATAAGCAGTGGTTAGCCACAGGCGGTCGGGAAAAGTGCGCCAGCATCGTTGAAAAGACCGCCCGAATGCTCTGCGATTTTCTTAGCGGTATCACATGAAGGAACTTCAAATGGAAGCTATTGATTTTTTATAGAAATTAAGATAAGTTATTTCATCATCACTGAGGTATAAGGGAAACGAAATTGGCCTGGATATGGTGCAAGAATGTGATAAACGAGTATTGCCCCGGACCTCTGCATTTACAAACGAACCAAATGGAGTGGACGAGAGGCCATGGGCGATACCCATGGCCTTTTTATTTGAAATTCTAAATCCAAGGCGCGAAATTCTAAAGAATATCGAAGTCCAAACATTAAATGCCGGAAACAAAATAAGTCCCCCTCACCACAACCCTCTCCCCAATGGGGGAGAAGGGAAGGGTGAGGGGACTGAGCAAGATGGAGGAGTGGAGAAGATGGATCGAATCTTTAGCGGGATTCAGCCCTCGGGTGAAATTCATATCGGAAACTATGTGGGCGCTATTCGTAACTGGGTTCAATTAGTCAACCGTTATGACTGTATCTATTGCGTGGTGGACTATCATGCCATTACGATTGAGTACGAAGTGGCTTCGATGCAGCAGAGGATTTTAGAGACGGCAACTGTCCTTGTGGCCTGCGGCCTGACCCCAGAACGATGCAAGCTTTTTGTCCAATCCCATGTGCCCGATCATACGGAACTGGCGTGGATCTTCAACTCCGTGACCCCGGTAGGTGAATTGGAAAGGATGACTCAGTTCAAAGAGAAGGGAAGGCAGCACCGGGGTAATGTCAATGTGGGGCTTCTCGATTATCCGGTGCTCCAGGCCGCGGATATCCTTATCTACAAGGCTGGGTATGTACCGGTGGGGGAGGATCAAATACAGCATGTGGAGTTTTCAAGAGAGATCGCCAGGAAATTCAATGCCCGTTTCCGCGACACGTTCCCGGAACCTAAAGTGATCCTCTCCGATGCCCCAAGAATTCTTGGAACAGACGGAAGCGCGAAAATGTCCAAGTCGCTGAATAACGCGATTGGCCTCCTCGAACCACCAGAAACGATTTGGGAAAGGTTAAAAACCGCGGCAACTTGCGAACACAGACAGCGTCGAAGCGATCCAGGACATCCTGAGCATTGTAATATTTTTACCATGCACCAGGCTTTTTCAAAGCCGGGTCAGATTGCCTTCGTCGACCATAATTGTCGGACAGCAGGGTTCGGATGCATTGATTGCAAGAAAATCCTCTTCGAAAACATGATGGAAGAGTTAGCTCCCATTCAAAACCGCGTCAAAGAAATCAATGAAAAGCCGCAATACATGGTTGACGTATTAAACTCCGGCGCAGCGAAATGTAAAGCCATCGCCAACGAGGTGATGGATGAAGTAAGAGAAAGAATTGGCGTCAAATCAAAGTGGATGAGCCAAAGATGAAGGTGATTATTTCAACGATGGAAATAGGAAGTGATTTTTCCCTTCGTGAGGAAAAGAAATGAAAACGGCAAAGATGATCCTTTCGATTCTATGCGTTGGTTCTCTTCTTAGCTGTGCTGCAAGTCAATCCGTACAAAACGGACCCGATGATATGGCGGCTTGGAGTGAACCCTCAGAGAAATCTGAGCCTCCGCTCGGGCGATTGAAGGCATTGGAGCAGTCTGTCTCCAGCCTTCGCTCCGAGGTGGCCAATATGCAATACCGTTTGAACAGCATCCAGGCCCGTCCTTCTCTCGCCGCCTATAAACTTTCCAAAGAGGTTTCTCTTTGTGGGGAGCTTTTTCCATTAGAAAACAGGAATATTTGGGAAAATCTGGATCGGGAATTTCTCCTGGCCTTGTCCAACGAAGCCCAGACCCTTTTATGGATGAAACGGGCGCGGCGATACTTTCCTCTTATTGAAAAGAGGCTGAAAGAGATGGGCCTTCCCGATGATTTAAAGTATGTAGCCATTACGGAAAGCAGCCTTCGACCCGAAGCGATCTCTTCATCCGGAGCGGGTGGAATCTGGCAATTCATCCCTTCCACCGGCGAGAAATATGGGATGAGAAAAAACCGGAGCATCGATGAACGGTTTGATTTTTTCAAGGCCACGGAAGGCGCTCTCACCTATCTGAGAAGCCTTCATGAAGAATTCAAAAGTTGGGCGCTTTCGATGGCAGCCTATAATGCAGGGGAAAATAGAGTTCGAAAAGAGATCGATCTTCAAAAGACCATGAATTATTTTTATCTTGATCTTCCCTTGGAGACGGAGCGGTATGTCTATAAAGTTGCTGTGGCTAAAATCATCCTTTCCGATCCAAGGAGGTATGGATACACCTTAGAGGAAAAAGAGCTTTATCTTCCTCTCCAAGTGGAAAGAATTCAAGTTGAACTGACTCAACCTCTTCCGATTATGGAGGTGGCCAAGGCCCTTGGATTTTATTACAAGGAGATCAGAGAAATGAACCCCCACCTCTTTGAAGAGACCATTCCCCCTGGAACTCATTTTCTTAATCTTCCTCCCGGGACATCTGAGAAGTTCTGGGCCTTCTTCTCTGCCTGGAAAAAGGAGATAGAAGGCAAATAGTTTTCAAGGAGCTGAGAGCTTTACAATTTTGTTGAAATTGTTATGGAAAAGGAATATCCTTTTTCTTGATGATCCAGTAGCGGGCTTTGTAAAGGTGGCCCCCTACGGCCGCGCAAATTGGGAGAACCCGCCTGCCGCAGGCAGGCGAGGGAGATTCTGTTACACATTTTATAATTTGAGTTTAAAAGGGCGTCGGCGTGGAAAAAGAAAGAATTTTAGTGGTGGACGATGAAGAGGCCGTTCGGGAGATGGTCTCGAAAATCATCAACCTTCTTGGCCATGAGGTGGTGAGCACCGGGAATGGGAGGGAGGCTTTAGAGATTTTGAAGACTGAGCCCTTCAGCATCATGATCACGGATGTTAAGATGCCGGAGATGGACGGATTTGAATTGATGAAGGTGGTGCGGGATCAATTTCCAAGCACTCATATCATCTGTATGACCGCCCACGGAGCTTCCTATACCTACACGGATGTGGTCGGTGTGGGAGCCGCGGATTACATCGCCAAGCCGTTCACTATCGACGAGATGAGGGCAAAATTGAATCGGGTGATCCGTGAGAAGGACCTCATTATGGATCTTACTCAGAAATCGACTGAATTGCACGAAGTCAATGAGGAACTGAAACGGCTGGATCAGTTGAAATCCACTTTTATCTCGAGTGTGTCCCACGAACTTCGAACCCCTCTGACCGTCATCAAGGAATTTATCTCCCTCATGCTGGAAGGACATGTGGGAGCTCTCTCTGAAGATCAGAGAGAATATTTGGGCATTGCTAACAAAAATATTATCCGCCTGACGAACCTGGTCGAAACCCTCCTTGATTTCTCCAGAATCGAATCTGGAAAGGGTTTAAAACTGAGGTTTGAACCGACCCGTCTGATGGAGGTAGCCGAGGACGCCGCCATGACCTTTTCTCAACAGCTGGAAGAAAGAAGGATCACCCTCGAGAATCGACTCGATCCGGATACGCCGCTCGTCTTGATCGACCGTAATCGACTGGTGGAAGTCTTCATCAATCTTATCGGAAATGGAATTAAGTTCACCCCTCCGGGAGGGAAAATTACTATTGATTCGAGGGGGCTCACTGAAAAGCGGGATTACTTGAAGATCGTGGTGACGGATACGGGAGTGGGTATTTCCCCAGAAGACTTGCCCAAAGTATTTGACCGTTTCTATCAAGGAGGGAGAACTCAGACTGGGGCCATCACGGGGACAGGGTTGGGACTTGCCATTGCCAAAGAAATCATCGAAGCTCATCAGGGTTATATCCAGGCCGAGAGCAAGTTTGAAAGTGGCGCTTCGTTTGTTTTCACCCTTCCCGTATTTGGGACGGAGACCATTTACAACCTGATTCTCAATCCAATGCTCGAAGAGGCGGAAAGGGATCGAGCCCCCTTTTCCGTGATTCGAGTGGAGTTTTGGGACCAAAGGACCAAACGGGAGTCTGTGCTCAGCCATGAATCCTGGGAAGGGGTGATGTACGCTCTTCAGAAGATGGTTCGTTCCGTCGATACAGTCATTCCTTTCCAAAACAGCGCCGTATATATTTTCTCTTTCAACGATAAGAAGCTCGCCAAAGAGATTGGTGAAAGGGTTCAGGTGAAATTGACCCAGGGAAACTATATTCCAAAAGGGATCGATGTTCGGTTCAGATTTTATTCTTACCCCAAAGATACCCGTACGAAAGAAGAATTTCTGAAAGGGTGTCGGCTGTATCTAAAAGAGGATTAACGCCTTCGTGGAAGGGACTTGAAGAGTATGAAGAAAATATTGGTATTAGTCGTATTTACGGTATTGATTTTTTCCACCAACGCCTGCGAGAAAAAATCGCCTCCTCCTGGAGGCAAATCAGACAACCCCCCCGTCCCGAAGGTCCTTGTGGAAAAGGAAAAGGTTGAAAAGGAGCAACCTCTCCCTCCAGAGGTGAAGATCAAACTGAAGAAGGATGGCAAGGATAACTTTTCCTGGGAACTGGCCGGTTCGGATGTGGATCAAATTTTGAAGGTCAATGAAAAACTGAGGAAGCAATTGGGAGGGGAGAAACCCAGATAATTTGGAATTCGAGATTTGAAATAGGGTCATGCCAAGCCCAGAAACGATAAAGGTTACGGTTTTTGTGTGCAGGGTTAAAGGAGGTATGGACGGGAATGGAATCGTATATTGAACAGATCTTTAAGGAACTTCCTTTTGGGATCGCCATCGCCATGGTTGTCTTCTTGAGCATTCTCTTGATCATTTGGCTTCTTCTTCCACTCTGGGTCTTATTCATCCAGTGGAACACAGGCAAGATCAAAGATGAAATTCGGAACCTGGTCGACCAACTTCAAAAAAGGGATTGGGATGAAGAAGAAGAGGAGATATCTGAACTGGAGGATTGAAAGAACCCTTTTCATCCTGGCTTTACTCTGGATTTCCGTTGCCCATTCTCAGAGCCTCCCGAAAATTCCTCTTTACATCCATGAGAAAGAAATCTGGGTCGATGTCGCTAAAACTCCGGAAGAGAGGAACCACGGATTGATGGGCCGAAAACATCTTGGGAAAGACGAGGGGATGCTCTTTATTTTTGAAACAGAGGACTATCACGGGTTTTGGATGAAAGATACCGTCATTCCCTTGAGCATCGCCTTTATCGACCAGGATGGCCGGATTGTTTCGATTACGGATATGAGACCCCAGACCTTAGATTCCCACGTCCCACCCAGACCCATCCTTTATGCTTTGGAGATGAACAGAGGTTGGTTTTCCTCCCATGGGATCAAGACAGGGGATGTCGTAAGGTTTTCGAAATAGTTAAGGTGACGAGACTATTCTTCTAAGGCCGGCAGCGCCCGTTCCACGATCAGGGCATCCTCATTTCCGTAATAGTTCGGAACCATGCCGGTGATTTGAAATCCCATCTTAAAATAAAAGGTCTGAGCTCCCTGATTGCTTCTTCTCACCTCTGCCCATACTTTCTTGGAATGCGGAGTTTTCAGCGCTCTTTGGAGGAGCTGGGTCCCAATGGCTTTTCTTCGATGCTGAGGATGAACGGCAATCGAGATGATATGTCCGTCCCGGGAGAAAATGATATATCCTAAAATCTTCTCTTCTTCTCGGCCATGGTTTGTATCGGCCCGTTCGGCGGCGTCCAAGTCCCGCGCTTCAGGACGACGATGAAGAGGCCGCTCAGGGTCAACCCCAAGCGAGCACGAGACTTCGGGCTGAAGATTCGAAGGGTTGCCATAAACCCAAAAAGTTTCTGGATAGAGGCAGTGGAGGTTGAGAAAGGTTGCCCAGTCGTAGGGTGACTTTGGGAAGGATTGGCTTTCGATTTGGAGAATAGAGTCTAAATCGTCGAGAGAAAAAAGGCGGATCATTGGCGCTTTTTCATTCCTGAGATAACCGAGGCCACCCCACCGGTCAATGATTGGGAACCCACCTTCCCCAAGCCAGCTTTCCGCATGAGCCCTTCATAATTTTCAACGGATGCAAAATGGAAAACCGATTCGGGAAGATAGGCGTATGCTCCTCGATCACCGGAGATGAGGCCTCCCACCCGAGGAAGGACCCTTTGGAAATAGATCGGATATATTCTTCTCATTAATCCCTTCGGGGGAAAAGTGAATTCTAAGATCACTACCTTTCCCCCCGTTTTGATCACCCGGACCATTTCGGAAAGTGCCCGTTCTTTCTGTACGATATTCCTCAAACCGAAGGCGATCAGCGAAGCGCTAAAGGTGTTGTCTCGGAAAGGAAGGGAGAGGGCGTCTCCAAGGCTTAACGTGATTGTTTGTGACAGACCTTTCTGGAACACTTTTTGTTTGGCTTTTTTGATCATGGGCTCCGAAAAATCCAGTCCGGAGACCTTCCTTTGATGGTCGCTCTGGTGAATCATCTCCATGGCGACATCCCCTGTTCCGGTAGCAATATCTAATATCCAGCCTTCGAGCCCTTTCAACTCTTGGACTGCTATTTTTCTCCAATAAATATCCCTTCCTAGGCTGAGAAGATGGTTGAGAAGATCGTAGGTGGGGGCGATGTTGTCGAAGAGGCTTCGTATCGATTCAGGGTGGAGAAAGTAGGTCTTCATATCATCCCCTCATTCCCCCAACGGAACGATGATCAGGCAATTTTAATGAAATTTTTTCCAGGAGCGCCACAAATCGGGCACTTCTCCGGTGCCGCCTTTTCAACCGTATTGCCGCATACGGGGCAGACATAATAATCTAAGATCTCATTTTTCCCCAGGTTCTCCAAGGCTTTTGAGTAGAGTGAAGCGTGGATTTTTTCCACCTGATTGGCGAAATGAAATGTCTGGAAGGCTGCATCATTCTTCTCTGATTTTGCGGCCTCGATCATCCCGGGGTACATGCTCTTGAACTCATGGGTTTCCCCACCGATGGCTTCCTGAAGGTTTTCCTTTGTCGATTTGATTCCTTTCAAAACCCGAAGGTGGTTATGGGCGTGGACGGTTTCGGCTTCAGCCGCCGCCCTGAAAAGGTTGGCCACTTGCGCATATCCCTCCTCATCAGCCTTCTTAGCAAAGGCGAGATATCTTCGGTTGGCCTGGGATTCCCCTGCAAACGCCTCTTTTAAATTTCCTTCCGTTTTCGTTCCCATAAAGCCCTCCTTTCTGTTTATCAGATTAAAAAAAATTATAACAGAGCGAATCGGAAACAGCAATTGACATTCTTATTCCGAGCGAGTAAAATGGGGACGGTTTTAGGAAAAAGGAATGGGAAAATGAGGTTTATCATTCCCGTCATCATTACGTTGGCTGTTCTGGTCCCCTTCAGTTATGGAGACATGTATAAATGGGTGGATGAGAAAGGGACGGTTCATTTCACTGATGATCTTTCAAACATTCCGGAGAACTATCGTCCGGAAGTAGAGATCAGAAACCCCACGAAAGGGACCTCCACTCCGCAACCCAGTGAAATATCCAAACCATCTTCTTCTATCCCCATAGAGGCTACCGAACCCGCAGGGTTTGAAGTTAAACTTTTAAGAAAGTATGAGTTATGGATGGCCGAGGTCCTCTTGAATGGAAGTGTGAAACGACAATTCATTGTAGATACGGGGGCGAGTTTTAGCCTCATAGACTCGGAAACATCAAGAGAGATAGGGATTACAATCGATGATAACACTCCGTTCATTCCAGCATCTGCAGTCAGCGGTGTGATTCTCACCCCTTTGGTGGTATTGAAATCGATGCGAGTCGGGAAGGCAGAGTTAGAGAATGTGGAAGTATCGATCCATGATATGCCCTCTAAAGGTGGACTCCTCGGAAACAGCTTTCTCAACAGATTCAAGGTGGTGATTAATTCTCTTAATGAGAAAATGACACTCTTCTCGATGGAAGGTAAACCGTCTGAACATCGACCAGGAGGATACAGCAAGGACTACTGGGAAGGGCGATTCCGTTTCTACTACCGAATCCTAGATAGGTTGAAAGAGATTCAGGTTGAGTGTGAAAGAAAGGGAGCTCAGATCGAATTGGTCCATGTCAACAATGCGATCCGATATTTTGAAAACCAACTGAGTGAACTTGAACAGAGGACTTCTTTCGCTGGGGTCCCCCGGAACTGGAGAGAATAGATTAATTCAAAGCTTAAACGTCAAAATCCAAATGTTAAATGGATGTCAGAACCCAAAAAAAGTTTGACATTTAAGTTTTAGATTAAATTTGTAATTGCTTCACCTTCAGTTCATCACTTCGTGCAAGCTTTGTCATTTGAAATTGGTTATTTTCCGGTCAGGGTGTATAGATGACCACCAGGAGTTTGGCCTCGTCATCGCTGACGTTGCGAAGTTTATGTGTGATGCCTGAATTAAAGTGAAGGGTTTCTCCCTTTTTCAGAAGATGTTGATTTTCTCCTACGGCCACCTCGATGTGGCCTTTTAACACATAAAGGAATTCCTCCCCCTCGTGCTTGTACTCCACCATCTTATGATCCTGTTTTGGATCGATGGTGACGAGGAAGGCCTTCATATGTCTTGTTTCTGCATCCGGAGTGAGGGTCTTGTATGAATATGCCTGGGTTCGTTTATAAAAGCTTTCCTTTCTCCTTCTCTCCGAAGCTTCCAGTTCTTCTGCGGAGAGAAAAGAGCCCGAATCAATGGCAAGGGCTTTTGCAATGCGGATCACCGCGGAGACCGGAGGGACGGCAATCCCTTCTTCGATTTCTTTCAGATAGCGCTGTGAAAATCCGGTCTTATTGGCAAGTTGCTCAAAGGATACCTTTCTCAACTGCCGAAGTTGTTTCATCTTCGCTCCGAACGACTTCTCATCTATCATCCTGTCTGTCATGACCCCTCCTTTAACCTGGACTCCTATTCTGCAACTTCATTATATTCCTAATCCCTTATTTTTCAACTTAATTTTTGGGTTGTCCGTAATGCCTCACTGAAACGAGGATCAGATCTTGCAATCGAGCAGACATGTCTCTGGAAATCTTATCAAGCGGATGATCCGAAATTGTAATCGGCAAAGCCAACTTTCCTCCATCATAGCCCAATCTTTTAAATGTCAAGATATTCTTGTATTCAGGGGACAAGCTGATGTATCCGCTATAAGATTTTCTCCGACACCCCTGCTCGATCCCGGTGGGTTTCTACGGTAGAATGAGGCATTACGGCTCTCCGATACGTCAATTGATTCTTCCCTCCTGTTCCTGGTGGACTTCCGTGACTCAAAATTTGTTCTTTGGGTTATGCTAAATTCTATATGGTGAATGCAACAAAAACACCATTCATTTGAGCAGTTAGGAAATTACAGGAATTGACAGCATTTGATACAAATAGCTCTGCGTTTTTTGTTTCTTTCTTCCTGTGATCTTGTTTTTCCATTTCTACTCTTCTATGAAACATTTCAACTGCAAATCAGCAGTAGGAGTGAAATTTCCAAAAAAATTTTCAGCTTGACAGTCAACCAGTTCAGGAGTATTTTCCACTCATTGGTTCGCACCTGTCTCTAATCAACCTCACAACATAACCTCTAACCTTCTGGGGGTGGAGTATGAGGAGGGGTTTCCAGAAGATGCCCATATGAAGGCTCTGAGGAGATTTTTATCTCTTTGGAGCCTTTCCTGCCTTCATCTATAAAAAAGAAAGGAGGGAAATAATATGTCTAAGTTCAAAATCGTCGGTATGATTGTATTGATTGCCTTTGCTATGAGTATCGTTTTGGTGGGCGATGCGGTGGCTGCGGAGAAAGGAAAGGTGACATATCGTCAGGTGTTTAATGTAACAACCATTCATACACTAAAGGTTCCGGATGTGGAGGGTCACGCTTACACATTGTTTGAGGCCAAAGGGATCCTTTTCTCTGAAAAATGGGGGCCCGCCGTGGTTTCCATGATCGCCAGCTTCGATCTTATAAAGGGATTAGGAACCTTTCAAGGATATGCTCATACAACCTATCCCGATGGCTCCACCAACACCACAAGGTTTGAAGGTAAAGCCATAAGCAGTGGTGTTGGCCTCACAGGAACGGGCGTAAGCGAAGTAACCTGGACTTACGTCAAGGGCACAGGCAAGTTCCAAGGTATCCAAGGTAGAGGTACGTCTAAAAGCTACGTCCTTGCCCCAGGCCAGTTTTATGCGGATGCTGAGGGGGAGTATACGCTGCCGTAACCATCTTCGAACCCCTTAA
>DATHCH010000293.1:0-14781 GCA_035319625.1 Thermodesulfobacteriota bacterium | reverse complement strand
GGACGGGAATTTTAGAGCCTTTTTCTGAAAAGGGCGAAAAAGTGTTCTTTTACCTTCTCTACGATCGGTCTTTTGCGCCACGCATCTTCATCTATTTTGGCGGAGTTTTTCAGGTCTTCTTCAAAGATCCCGGTCATCTTTAAAGCAAAAGCTGAATCCAGGATTCCAACGTTTCCCTCATCGTTATACACAAGAGATTGGTAGTCGAGGTTGGTGGAACCGATGACGCTCCAGCATTCGTCGAAAAGATAGGTTTTTGCATGAAGCATTTCTCCCAGGTATGTATAGATTTCAATGCCGCTCTTCAGAAGCCTTGAAAAAAAAGCTCTTCCTGCGTAGGAGGCCGCGGGAATATCACTCTTGCCCGGCACGAGGAGCCTCACCCTCACTCCACGCCTCACTGCCGTTTCGAGCTTTTCGATCAGCCTACGACTTGGGATGAAATAAGCCGTGGTCAGTAGGATATGGGTTTGGGCGTGGTCAATGCTGTAGCGAAGAAGGTTCCTCATTCTTCTTCTTCCCCTCCTGGAATAAACGAAGATCAGGAGCACAGGAATACCATCTTCCCCCTCACCCTTCCCTTCTCCCCCGCGGTGAGAGGGAGAGGATACGGGTGAGCCGTGAGACTTTTCATCCTTCGTGTGGAAAGAAATCTTTTCTCCACCCCAGGTCGCCCAGCTTTTTTTAAACATATTGAAAAGCTCGTTGACAATTGGTCCTTCCAACAGAATTCCTGTGTCACGCCAACCCCTGCTTCGTCTCCGGAGATGAAATCCGCTGTATTCATTCGCGATGTTAAGTCCGCCGGTAAAAGCCCTTTTCGAATCGACCACGATGAGCTTTCTGTGATCTCGATGGACGTAAGTAAAAGGGGCTGTCCACTTAAAGGGATGCGAAGCCTTGATCTTGATTCCCTCCTGCCGCATCCCCATCCAAAAACTTCTTGGAGTTCCAAAGGACCCGAACTGGTCGTACAGGACATAGACCTTTACTCCTTCACGGCTCTTCTCTCTTAACAGCTCGGATAAACCAATCCCGGTGTCGTCATTCTTGAATATATAAAATTGAAGGCAGACGAATCTTTCTGCCCTGTTGATCGCATCAAAGATCGCTCGGAAGGAATCCCCTCCCTTCCATAATAACTCGACACTCGTGGCAAGAGAGAATTTCTGTTTGAAGATTCTTTCAATGGATGGAATGGTAAATCCGCTTTCCATACCCATTCGACCTCAACCTAAATTCTATACCACCTATGGCAACTTGGGAAGGGGGAGCAAGGATGAGATGGACAATTTTTGTCCACATTCCTGACTTTTGTTCAATCACTTCTTCCAATGACGAGAGAAGCCCCCGAAATCTGAGGACAATAATTTGTTCGTCTCATGGCACATAAAATGCATTCGAACCCTTCGTTATACTTAAGAAAAGGCGAAATACAGGGAGCGGAAAATGGTCATTTGCCCGCAATGCAACATCGAGCATGATCCCGGGGAGGAATTTTGCAGAAAGTGCGGGAAGTTCCTTTTAGCCGTAGAGGATCCCGCTCCCGGAAAGGAGAGGAGGAAGGTGAAAGTCTTTTGTCCGAAATGCCAACTCCTTTATAGAAAAGGGAACTATTGCAGGAAATGTGGCTCTCTATTGATGCAGAGAGATCCATCACAAGAAAATGGCGTTCAGCCTCTGGAGAAAAAATCCGCTAAACGATGGTCCAGAGAATGGTTCACGCTATTGAAAGAAGAAAAGGAGTTAGAATCCTGCATCAGTAAGCTGGAAACGCAGCGGGAAAGAGTGTCTGGGGAAGTCCTCGATCTCCTGTTCGCTCGTTATAAGGACCGGCTGAAATCCCTGTCCCCCTTGCATCAAGAAATTGATACGGAGCTTGAATCGATCAAGAAAAAAGCATTGGAACAGATCGATTCCCTGAAAAATGAACTGGAACCCGTTCAAAAAAGGTTTGAGGAATTTCAATCGCTTCACAAGTCGGGCGCGGTCACGAAGCCCGATTTCGTCAAAGAGAGGAAGGAATTAAGGAGGGAAATCAAATCGAGAGAAAAAAGGTTGAAAAAATACCATCAAATCCTTTCGCTCCTGCCCCGTAAGATGGGAGGAAATGTGACTTCCGCCGGATTCGCGGGAGACCCCCTTCGACCTGCGGCCCTGTTAACGGCCGTGATTCTCATACTCCTGATCATCGCAGGAGGGTACTTCCTCTGGCCGCATCACTCCCGGTCTAACGGACCGATCCCGATAGAAATCATCACTCCCCTTTCCACTCCTCTTCCCCCAGAAAACCCATCTCCTCCGTTAAAAGACCAGGGAGTCGAAAAGATAAGCTCTCTCTTTGAAAATATTAGACAGGCAAATCTCCAGAAGAATATTGATCTCTTTATGTCTTGTTTCTCCCGCGACTTCAACGGAACGGAGGGAAAACGGCAGGACACGCTGAAGATGTGGGAAAACTACAGCTACCTCGATCTTTCTTATGATTTGAAGAACCAGACGGTAACGGGCGATAGCGCCGATGTCAGGTTGGAGTGGCTTGCCAAGACCTCCCAGAAATCAAGCGGAAAAACACAAGATGGCAAAACCGTTCTGGACGTTACCTTGAAGAGAGAAGATGGTCATTGGAAGATCGCGGAGATCAAACCCGTAAGCTAAGCTCCTGAAGTGTCAGCGAGGGCCGGACATGTTTTGCGCAAATTGTGGCGCCTCCAATAAGAAAGATTCTAAATTCTGCATCAACTGCGCAGAATCACTCAGTGAGGTCCAAGTAGCGGAAAGATTTCCACAGGCAAGGGTGTTAAAGAAAGTATCCTACTTTAAAAAGGTGGATTTTCTCCGGACTTTCCTCGATTTCTCATTTAGTCAATTTGTCGGTCCCAAAATAGTGAAATTTCTCTACGGCCTATCTATTTTTTTCGCTGTACTGTTGGCCCTCTCTTTTATCGTAGCAGGGTTCAGCAGATCAACATTCCTCGGAATTCTTGCACTCCTTATCTTCGCGCCCTTGACATTCCTTCTCACGGTCATGTCCAGCAGGGTCCTCCTTGAAATGGTCCTCGTTATCTTCCGCATGGCTGACCGCATGGAGAACATAAGATTGATCAACATAGAAGAAAATCCAGAATCGAGAGATGACATCCAGTGGAATGTATGAACCGGATCCTATCCTTCCCCAACGAGGTAACTCCTTTCCAATCCATCCATCGCACCTAAATTTCACTAAGAATAAACCGTCGGATCAGAAATTCCTGCTTTCCTAAAACCCTTTTTTCTAAGGAGGCAGCTATCGCATTGCCCACAGGCTTTCCCTTCGGGTGATGGATCATAACAACTATGCGTGAGGCAATAACCAACCCCAAGCTCAACACCCTTGCGAATAATTTCAGCCTTGGTCATGTGGATGAGAGGAGTCTGAATACGAATTCTCATTTTACCTTCTACCGCTGCCTTGAGGGCCAAATTCGCCATTTTTTCAAAGGCTCTAATATATTCAGGTCGGCAATCAGGATAACCCGAGTAGTCAATTGCATTCACGCCAACGAAAATATCCGAAGCTCCCAACACCTCCGCCCATGCTAAGGCATAGGAAAGGAAGATGGTGTTCCGCGCCGGGACATAGGTGACCGGTATCTCTTCCTTCATTTTCCTCTCGCTTCTTGCCTCGGGCACTCCGATATCATCCGCTGTGAGCGCTGACCCGCCTATCTTTCCCAAATTAAGATCCAAAATCAAATGTTCTTTTACGCCAAAGGCCTCAGCAACTCTCCTAGCCGCTTTCAGTTCCAATGCATGGCGCTGACCATAATTGAAGGTCAAACTATGAATCTCGTAACCCTCCGCTTTAGCAATGGCCATGGCGGCAGTCGAATCAAGCCCACCACTCGAAAGCACAACAGCCTTTTTCCTCATCGTCTTCCTACCGCCCATTTTTTGAGAACGATACTTTCTCGGATGATTCTGCTCATCGAATCGGTCTTGCTTGAAGGATTACTCCCCTAACAAGAGAGGATTAAACTTTGTGCCATAATCAAATACGTCCAATCCCTCTTTCCTTTTGAGGAAATTCACCACGATGTACGTGAAGGGAGTCACCACCGCTTCATACGCTGATTTCACAAGCCACTGGGTTAAAATGGCCAATCCGAGGGCGTCCATCGGTATCGTCCCCACAAAGGCAAGGGTCATGAACACGGAAGAATCCAATCCCTGTCCTACCAGGGTTGAGCCGATGGTACGGGTCCACAACCAACGTCCTTTTGTGGCAATTTTCATTTTCGCCAAAACAAATGAGTTGGCGAATTCTCCGACCAGGTAGGCGAGGAAAGAAGCCACGAGCAGCCTGGGTGTGTAGCCCAGGATACGCTCATAGGCTCTCTGTCCATCCCAAAACGGAGCAGGAGGAAGCACTTGCCCAATCCATATCGTAACGACAACGATAAAATTGCAGAAGAAACCCAACCAGATCACCCTTCTTGCCTGACGGTAACCGTAAACCTCGGTCAGTACGTCTCCGAAAATATAACTAATAGGAAAGATAATGGTACCCGCAGGCAACACAAACCCGAATATTTCCACCAATTTTACTGCAGCGATGTTGGCTGTTATCAAGCAGGTGACGAAGATAGCCACAACGAATACAAACCATACAGAATAGTTGGTCTTTCCGTCGATGGCGGACTGATCCTGCAACATCTTATTCCCCGTGGGTGATGACAAGGCTCGCGCTTCTGATACTTCTGATGATGTACGATTCCGTGCCCCGGGTGGCTGAATTCATACGATTACTCTGGACTCTTGCGTTTCTTGGCGCCGCAGGCCTTCAGGAATTGTTCGAGGACTTCATAGGATTGAAATCCTACAACCACTTGTTGGTCGGCCACAAACGTAGGGACGGCTGTAATTCCCAGAGCGCGAGAACGCGACCAGTCGGCATCGACGGCCTCCTTGAACGTCCTCAATTCAAGGACGGACCTCGCCTCCTTTTCCGGAAGACCTATGCGTTTCGCGAGAGTCACCAGTTCATCCACCTTGCCAATATTTTTCCCTTCGGCAAAATAAGCTCGAAAGAGAGTTTCGTGAAACAAATCGCCCTTTCCCTTCGATTCTGCCCATTTCGCCAATTCCTGCGACAGGCGGCTGTTATACGTCTTCTTCCGTTCGGCAAGGGGTAGGCCTAATCCGTCAGCCACCTGTTTCAAGCGGGACAGGATCTTCTTAATGTCGATGGGCTGCCCGGCGAAGAGTTCCTCGAGGGTAAACCCCTCCCCCGGCGTTTCCGGATGAAGAGGAAAGGCTGTCCAGTGAACTTCGATATCGTAACTTTTCTTTAATTGCTCAATACGCACGGTACTGAAATAGCACCAGGGTCAAACATAATCGGAGAAGACTTCAAGAATTACGGGTTGAGCCATAGATTTATCCTTTGCCTCTTCCTGCGAAAAAGACGGGCCTTTTCCCAGGAAAGATTCAGTTATCGTTTGGATGATAGAATGTCCTTCTTCTTTCAACAGGGAATCCCAGCGAAATAGAAAGTTTTGCCTCGTTTTCGTCTCCTTGGAGTTTCATCACCCCTCGATTTCTTCGAGCCATTTCGTTGACCATTTTTAACAGGAGATCCAAAGGATCCTCTTTTTGAAGGGCTTTGCTTTCCGTCCCTTCCTTCAGAGGCTCCACGGGTTTCTTACAACCCGTGAAAAACAGGGTGATCTCCACATACTGCCCTCCTTTGCCGAACAAGGCTTCTTCTGGGGGTGGCTCCTGAAGAAAGAAGGATCGGGTCGAGAGTCCAAGAGTTTCATGGGCGGGCATCGAGGTCAATCCATATTGAAAGATCGATTTCAAAACAAATCTCAACGGCTCCTCGGGAATGATGATTTCCGGAAGATCTTTTTCAAGTTTTTTGAACAACTTCACTTCTTTCTCTTTTAGCTGAGCCTGGTTTTTCTTCAGTACCTCCCCGATAAGAATGTTTACGGTGTCCTTTTTTTTGACCGGGGCTGTGACCTGGAAATAATTGAGAAGGTTATCTAACAGCAGACCGCTTTCCCAGATATGCTCAGTAATCCTTCGATGAAGAAATTTAGCAAGCTCCTTGTCGCTCAATCTGTCCCGGGAAAGTTGTGTCAGCTTCTGAATAGATTCCAGCCTGCTTTTCACGTAAGGAATCCACCCAGCGGATAAGGCCTCTTCGTCTAAAGACTCTCGATCCCTCCCCGCGATGGCGGCAGTGGGGCAAGGAATTTCAACTGGCCGGAGAATACGAAAGGGTCGCTTTGGTTCCCCACGCCGTCTCTGGAAGTAATCCCAATATAGTAGGTTCCCGGTTCCGTAGGAAACTCCGGCCATTCATCCGGAATGACCAACTCGGTCTTCCCACTGACCGGTTTTGAGATGATTCCAGGAGTCGCCTCCCACGAGAAGTGATTTGGCTCAAAGTGTGCAGGATCCTGGCTCACGTACACCACATAGCTCGTCGCCTCTGGAACGGATTCCCACCAAATTCGTCGTTTGCGAATGAAGGCCATAACTCTTCCCCCTTTCTAAGGATCACCAAACCCCTTGGTCTTGGTTCATTTCTTCTATTACAACTCAAAATCCTCTTAAAAGCAAATCGAGTGAGACCAGTTACCCAGGATTATCCTCCCCCTTGAGAGGCTGTGTCACAATCTCGGCCTCCGTGGAAGAGACAGTCGGGCCTCAAAGTCTTAGAATTCGGTTTTTTAGGAATGGCTAATCAGTGCTTGTGGAAAATGGGGTTATCTCAAGCATATGGAGCGTCTTTCTTTATGTCTCCATATATCGTAGAATTAAAAATATTAATGGAGAGACCTTTTTGTTCTTGCACGGCTTGAAGGAACAGAAAAACGGTTGACGATGAATCTGGAAACCGAAACGCTAACTGACGGGGTAACATAATTGGGACTTCTCAAGCTGCTGGCCGCAGATCCACTGACTTTTGCTCTTGTTGCCATCCCTCTTCTTTTTTCTGTCATCATCCATGAGGTGGCTCACGGGTGGGTCGCTTACAGGATGGGTGATCCGACGGCCAAATGGTCGGGCCGGTTAACCCTCAACCCACTGAGCCATCTCGATCCTATCGGGACCCTTATGCTCTTTCTGGCGGGCTTTGGGTGGGCGAGACCAGTTCCGGTCAACTTCAACAACCTCACGGACAAGCGGAAGGGTCTCATCTTCGTCTCTTCCGCCGGGGTCATCGCAAATATCCTACTCGCCTTTTTCGCTCTTTTGCTCATCCGACTTTTCTCCGCATCTTCCTCGGGAATTGCCGTCATCCTCGTCCACAAAGTGTGTAAGTACGTGGCCCACATCAACATCACGCTGGCCGCCCTTAATTTGATTCCCATTCCGCCCCTGGACGGCTCAAAGATCCTGATGGGAATCGTATGGGAAAGGACTCCCTATTTTCTCACCCGCCTCGAACCTTACGGGTTCTTTATCATCATCGGCCTCCTTTATCTGGGCATTTTGGATCCGTTGATCAGACTCTTCGGGTGGATCATCGTGACCCTGATCCGAATCCTATTACCCTGAAGATTCAACGGGGTCCATGCGCTTTCTCCCTATCTTCTCAGTTCTGAAGAATTGCCAATCTTAAATCGTGGTGGGAAGATGTGCTCGCTTTTGCAGACAGGACAGCGGCCTGGACTATTTAGACGAGTTCGTTTCTTGAAAGAGAAACCGTAGTGTTTGCAAGATGCCGGTTCCACAGTAAGGCGTTTAGGATGGAGAGACTTCGCAGTATGCTTGAGATGGTCAAGGGCTCCTCCCTCTTTCATCCCGAACAACTTCGAAATCTCCCGCAAATCAAGACATTCCTTTTCCAAGGCTTTCGCCATCCCCTTCCTCAAAGTCAGCATTTCCCGCTGGGCCATACTCTGTCCTTCGCCGTCCGCCAGACTGCCTCGGTCGGGTCTTCTTACGAAAGTCATATAATATCCCGCCAGGCCGGCGCGATAATAGTTTTTTACCGTCCTTTTTAAGACAAACCCGGACTTCAGGAAAAAATGGAGGGTTTCCTTTCGTGTGACAGCTGTTAGTTTTTCGGACATGGCTTTGATTTGTTCAAGAACCGTCTTCCCAATTCCTTTCCCCTGATGCTCTGGTAAGATGCTAAAATCGACAATGTACTTTATGCCTTTTCCCCTGTCTTCCAATAAGACATCTCCACCATATCTCCCGTCTATTTCGATACGATAGGCATGACACACGGTAATGACTGCCTCCCAGGTCTCCTTGTCCCAGATTAAATAAGGCTCATGATAAATCTTGAATTGCTGACGGTAGTAAAAATCAGGGTTTGGGTTGATGTCTTCTCTGAATGTAATCTCCATAGGGTTGATAAACTTATTCCCGGATAAAACTCTCTTACATCGTATCCCATTCTCTGACTCAAGACCAAGGGGTGAGAAAAAGGGGAATACTTACTAATCTAATCAATCCATATAATTTTCACCCCCCTTCGATGCCTGCGCGAAGCCCCGCCTTGCGGGGCGAAGGCAGGGGGGAGGGCAACGGTCGGGGTGAACAAGATGGAGCCCTTTGGTCCCCTCCCCTTCATCCCCTCCGCCTACCCCGCCGAAGTAGCCTCAGGCTACGTAGGCCGGGCACCCTGGGGAGGGGAGATTTTTAAAAGAATATGCTTAATCAGTTACGAACTCAAAGTAGATCCTAGTGGCAGGAGGTGAGCAGAAGTAATGTTTCAATATAAGGGCAGGTCTACGGACATCAACGGTGAAATTGTATTGCCGGGGCCTAAAGATCACGTGGCAGGAATTATTTAACGCGACGGCTGCCGTCTCGACTCTTTCCACTCTTTTTCTGGGCCGTTGCGAGAGGTTTTATTTCTTCGTCCTTTGAAATAGGAATGGAGAGGATCGTGCCTTTTGAAATCGGGGTCGCCTTGGTGAGATGGTTGAGTTCGAGCAATGGCTCGAGGTCCACCCGGTATAATTTAGCAATCCCTTTCAGGGTTTCTCCTTTCTTGACGAGGTGGGTTTTAAATTCAAACTTCTCATAGGCCTGAAGGATGTGGAAGGTAACTTCAAAGAGATCTCTTCTCCCGAAGGGAATTTTGATCTCATAATCATTTTCATTGGGGGGTGTCACCCCTCTTCGAAGTTCGGGGTTAAGATCCTTGATTTCCTCAAGCGAGGCTTCGCAGGCATTGGCAACAACGGAGAGCCCTGTTAACTCAGGAACCCTCACCTTTTCATACCGAAGGGGTTTCTGATATTCGACGTCGGTGAATCCATATTTCTCCGGGTCTTTGGCAACAAGGGCTGCTGCAATCATGAGCGGGACATAATCTTTGGTCTCCCGTTTCAGATACCGCACTTTCGTCAGTGTCCAGAAGTCCTCTGTCCGGTAGCGTTTCATCGCTTTGACGATTTTGTATTCCCCTGCGTTGTAACCCGCCGCAGCAAGATACCAGCAGGCGAAGGTCTCGTAGAGATCCTTCAAATATTTGGCCGCGGCAATCGTGGACTTTTCAGGATCCCTCCGTTCATCGACCCACCAATTCACCTTTAGGCCATACTTTTTACCTGTTAGATAGATAAATTGCCACGGACCCACAGCCTTGCTCCTCGAATACGCATAAGGATTGAACCCGCTCTCGATGAGCGCAATGTAGACCAGATCTTCGGGAAGACCCTGGTCCTTCAGGAGCCTTTTCATAAAAGGCATATATTTCCCTGATCTGGCGAGCCACGTCACAAATTTTTCCCGCAAAGTCGTCTGAAAACATTGAATGAACTGTTCCACTCTGGCATTGATGACGATGGGGATATCGAAATCGGGCTCCTTTTTGCCGCGATCCTCGAGAATGGCCTCCAGGTTAAAGTCGTTCCCTTCTTGAAGATGAAAAAACGCCACTTCTTGCTGATTGGAAAGCTGTTCCTCTACTGTTAGATAGAAACGGAGATGGGTTTGGGCAGAAACGTTGGACAGGCCCGCCGAGGACAGAAACAAGAGGATTCCTATCAAAGAGATCTTTTGAACCACTGGGAACCTCCGTAAAACGCAACGTACCAAGGACAAAATGCATTTTTTGTGCCATGGAGAAATTTTATAACCTATCAATTGTTAAAGGATTTTTTCGTTCAAAATCGATGGATATGGCTCAGAATTGACCGAAATTGGCATGAATTGACAATTTGTGCCAGTATTTAGACTTAATTGGTTTGATCCGGAACATCCTGAGGGGCAAAACCTATTCCAGCGGCGACCGAAACCGCTGCATGGGAGATCACCGAAGGCACGATAAGCCTTCCGTCGTTCTGTTTATGCTTTCCCTGAATCTTTTCCCATGATTCTCCAGAGAATTTCTCCCATCTCAGAGGATAACTTGGGCATTTTCTCCCCTTCCTTTGTCTTGATCCGAATTTCATACATGGTCTCAAGTTGAGGGAGAAGATTCTTCAGTTCTGGCGTCCTTTCTACTTTCTGGCTGATTAAACTGCGCTGCTCGAGAGCCATCTCAAAGTCCCTCCTGCCAATAGGGATGTGATAGAGCAGATTCAAAATCTCCATCAGCCGCACCTTTCCCAGATAATCCTCCTCCAACACAACATATTGTGGGAGAGAGACGATAAACCAGCTCGTTTCAATACCAAACTCTTGCGCTTTTTGTGTAATCAGGATGGTAATAGTTGTCGGGCCCTGATAATGACTCGGCAGGGCACCCGATTTCCTTAATTCCTGATCCCCCTCTCTCCCGATCGCCCCCCCATTAACAATTAACGGTCTGGTATGGGGAACCACATCATACATGCTTCCCAAAAGGATGTATTTCTTCACTTTGAAAGTCCTGAGAAGGCTTAGGACAGAATCAACATAAACCTCAGAAAGAGCATGGGGTTCAAGAAGGCGAAGAAAGAGAAGGTCATTTCCACCTTCTCTTTTGGCGTAGCGAAGTGTCACGTTGGGAATGGAAACTTTACGAATTCCTTCTTCAAGATAAAGGGTTGGACGGTAGCGGGTAAAGTCAAAGAAGTGACCGGGTTTAGCGAGCCTAGCCAACTCCACAGCCCCAAACTGGGTCTCCAATTCGTTCAGGACCAGAGTCCCAACATTATTGACGTCTATCCAGGGACGAAGGATGGCAAACGCATATGGGTCGTTCAGTTTCGGTATAGGTTCCTTTACGTCAAAAGCATCAATTCTCACTTTCCATCCCTCCAATACTGATTATCTTCATGATACATTATAAAAGAATATGGAACATTCGGGAAGGAAATTCTTGCTCTTTCCGGTCAACCCACCTTTGATATTTTCTGGGGTGCATGCCTTAGCCGGGGCTTAAAATATAATTCCATCCAATTACCCCACAACGCGAAGTGAAGAAACAAGATCGTAAAACCTTTCTACCCTCCCTACGGACAGGCAGACGCAAGCATGCGTTAGGCGTAACGATTAGGTGATGGGTGGGAAGGGTTTGACACACTGCACAAGAGAATCCATCGAAATTTAGTCTCAGAAGTCCGAGCTTGGGTATTGAAAGATTGAAACCGACCTCTACGATTAGGCGCCATTTAGGGTAAGTAGGTAATGGCTTGAACGTTTTTGGCAGTTGGATGATTCTTCTCAAAGAATACTTTATATTCTTCGAGAGAACTGAATGGACCGTGAACCCCGACGATCGTTTTATAAGGTGTCCCATAATCCATTATGAAAAGCTTACCGTCCCTCATAAAAGAACAGACGTAATGATTTGCGCCACGTCCAATCAAAAGAACCACTATCTTGGCTTTATAGGATGGATCGATCCGGTTGAGAGTCTCCTTGGCGAAGATCGCAGCGTCGATGTAGATTCCAGATTTGAGTTTAAAAGTCTCTTCTGGAGTTCTCGGAGGAGGCAATGTTCCTTCAAATCTTTTAAACCTCTCCGCATCCAGAGAAAAATCCTTTTCCATCCATGTTTGCACGTCTTTGTACGATTTCCATCGTGAGACCGTTTCGTCATAGGATTTTACGAAGATAATCCCGCAGGCAAAGAGAAATAGAAAAAGGATGGGCGACATTTTGATGATACATCTCACCATTTTGGTTCGATCCATTTCAAAATCCATTCCACACTCCCTGACCTCTTGACATTTGTTTCTCTCTAAACTTCATCCTTCGAGATCATTCAATAAACCGAAAACCCCATACTTTCTAACCGATATGCGACGAAAGATCAATCATCGGCTGAAGGCCTGCACGCCGAAGTGCCCCATCAAGGCATCTGGCAAATAAGAGTTTCGGCACGCAGGCGTGCCTGCGTGCCGAAGCGCTCCGGCGCACAAGCGTGGCAATCTCGCCCCCAAAACGAGAATGCTTCGTTTGAGTCGCAATGACAATTTTCTAAATCGGAATCCGGGTCCGGGGAAAGGAATTGATTTTCCGCCCCAGAATGATTAAACTGGAATTTGTTTTTTTCATCAGACCTTAGGGCCGAAAATATGCCTCCTTATGACAGGTTAAATAGTGTTTTTTGAGACCGTCGGGAAGGAGAGGGGGGACTTCAAATGACTCGTAAACTGGCAGCCGACGGCTATCTCCTGTTTATCACACGCATCGCCCGTATGTTCGGTTATGGATTTCTCTCCGTTGTGCTGGTGCTTTATCTGACCCAGGTCGGCTTGAGCGAAACACAGATCGGCCTCTTGCTGACCCTGACCTTAATTGGCGATACCATCATCTCTTTATGGATTACCACCAATGCCGATCATATTGGCAGGCGGCGAATGCTTATCGTCGGGGCCTTCCTCATGGTTTTCGCTGGACTCTTGTTCGCCGTGACGCGCGACTTTATCTTCCTTTTGATGGCGGCCACCATTGGCGTCATCAGCCCGAGTGGTTATGAAGTCGGTCCGTTTTTGTCTATTGAGCAAGCAGCGTTGTCGCAGATTGTCTCGGACGAAAAACGGACCAATATCTTTGCTTGGTACAACCTTGTAGGTTCATTTGCGACGGCTTTAGGCGCCTTAGCGGGTGGCTCATTGGTTCAGGTCCTTATGGACTCTGGTGTGTCGTCGCTCGGAAGTTATCGCGCGATTGTGATTGTTTATGCGGTAATAGGCATTATGTTAGGAGGATTATTCACCCGTCTCTCTCGAGCAGTAGAAGTTCAGGCAGGTGGTGACCCGCCTCAATCCACCTCTGCATTCAAAGCTCGTTTTGGTCTGCATCGTTCACGAAGGGTAGTGCTCAAGCTATCTTCTCTGTTCTCCATCGATGCCTTTGCCGGCGGTTTTGTCTTACAAAGTATCCTCGCCTATTGGTTTCACTTGCGATTTAACGTGCAGCCAGCCGTTCTGGGAAGCATTTTTTTCGGGGCAAATATTCTTGCTGGCCTCTCAGCGCTGAGCGCGGCATGGGTGGCCTCAAAGATCGGCCTGATTCGAACAATGGTCTTCACACACATCCCCTCAAATATCCTATTGATCCTGGTACCCCTCATGCCGAACCTGCCATCGGCCATTGCTGTTCTGCTCATGCGTTTTAGCATCTCCCAGATGGACGTACCTACCCGTCAATCCTACACCATGGCAGTGGTCGACCCGGATGAACGCTCCGCAGCCGCTGGTATCACTGGCATCGCCCGGACAACCGGCGCATCGCTTTCGCCAATATTCACCGGGCCTTTGCTGGCTTATGCAGCGTTAATGAATGTGCCTTTCTTTTTATCGGGTGGCCTCAAAATCGTATACGACTTACTCCTCTATCGCAGCTTCAAGTCGATCAAGCCCCCCGAAGAAAAATAGTACGGCCATCCCGAATCCCTTGTCGGGGACGGCCCTTCCTTGTTTGCTTCTACAAGAATAACGTATCCTGGTAGAGAAAACTTATATCGTCCTAAAAGAATTATTGTAACCGATGGCTCGGTTGACAGAAGCGACATTTCTTGGTAAATGAGTCACAGTGCATTTTATATCAAAGTCAGCCCTGTAGTAATTGTGTCCTTCTGAGGGAGCGTATGAAAAATCGACTGAATAGATCCATTTGGATAACCCTGCCAATCGTTCTCTTCTTCTTATACTCCTATGCCTCTGCTCAACCGAAACAGATCGAGCCGAGGGATGCTGATTTCTACAAAAATCGGGGACTTGCCTATTCGGAGAAACGTCAGTATGATCAAGCTATTTCTGATTTTACCGACGCTCTTAAGATAAACCCAAAGGATTCTTATGCTTACTATTATCGGGGAATCGCCTATGGGGAAAAGAATCAATATGATCAGGCGATCGACGATTTCACCAAGGCCCTTGAGATAGAACCGAAGGCTGTTAGTGCCCGCTATTATCGGGGGATTGCCTATCGAGAAAAAGGTCACCTTGATTGGGCGATCGAGGATTTCACCAAGATCCTTGAGATAGACCCAAAGGCTGCTAGCACCTATTATCATCGTGCGGTGACCTATTACTTTAAGAAAGAATACGAAAAATCTTGGAAGGACATGAAAAAGGCAGAAGATCTGGGCTACAAAATTCCGTCTAACTTTCTTGAAAATCTTCGCAAGGCTTTGGGAAGATAGAATATCCTCATTCTGTCAGACCGGGCGAAACGGACTGGTTTTCCTTTACCGCAGCTTCAAGCCAATCACCCCCCCGAGGAAAAATAATTCAGCCTAAACATTTCTTCCTCCTACCATCAATTCATAGTATAAATCTATGCAGATGAAAGTTTATTGCTTAGCCATGGAAAGGCAGGAGGGCTTACTTCTTCCTGGATCTTAGAATCCTTATTTCAGTCTGTCCCCTGCCTCCCAAGCCATGA
>DATHCH010000292.1:0-22070 GCA_035319625.1 Thermodesulfobacteriota bacterium | reverse complement strand
TCCGGCTCAATGATTTCTCTGTCATCTCTATTTGACAGATCTCCTCCGGCCTTGTCTTTGATCATCCGGATCGATCGCTCCATATGCCGAACAAACTCTGAAGCTGGCATCATTTCACCATATGTCCTGGTAAAAGAGTAGACGCAAACATCCTCTTTCTCCACGGCCTCGGCCATGTCCAGAGCATCCTGTAATAGTTGAAGAGCCTTTTTGGCAATAGCGATCGTCCGGACTGGGAAAAAGTCCCACCACAAAACAGCGGTATAGAAGTGGGTGCTCGCCCGATAAGCTTGCAGTGAAACCGAGTCATCATGGATTCGATATAACTTAATGAATATTCTTTCCATGAAATCGTATTGACGCTCTTTGGGAAGATCTTCTCTTAGATAACCCAGTTGCCACTGAAGATTTTTGGATGGCTGTTTCACCACGTCGGGATTACCATCGATGGGCTTTTCAGAGTTGACGAAGATATCTTCATCGTTATGTAAAATTGCTTTCAAAACTCTCACACTATCGAGTAGGTAGGCGGACCGGATGCCGGACGGTGAAACCGTCATTCCCTTTTCAAAGAGCGTTTCAGCTTTGCCGAGCGATAAAAAGACCTTCTCCTTTAAACGCTGGACATCGGCTATCCCCTGAAAAAATCCGTTGTCTTCCCGCATGGTTCTCAGCATCAACATGGCCCTTGCCAGGGAAACCAAGGCATATTCACAGTAAAAATCTTCCGCTTGAAACAAACAGTTTTCTTGGATATAGAGGGCCTCTTGTTCTGCCTGCTCAAATAAATTTTCGGCAATGGAATAGGACGGGGCGTCAAGCGCCAGATTGCGAAAAAGTAGCATTCGAAGAACTCTGGCGTTTAAATGGGTCGGATCGATACTGAGGATGATGCGAAGAATTTCGATGGCTTCCCAAAACCGTCGCCGGTAACAAAGCGTTTTCGCAATTTCGATACCGAGCAGCGAATTGTGCGGAAATCGATAGAATGTCGTGACAGCATTCGACCCATCGCTGGTAACAGGTGGTGGCTCGATTTTCGCAGGGGACCAAATGAGTCGGGTCAATGCCTCAATCGACGATGGATCGTTCCGTAGGACTTCGTCCTGCAATAAACCGGGGACAAAATCAAAGTAAATTTCACTCCAAAGCCCCACCACCCACCAGATGGGAAGGGTTTCACCGTTGAACAACGTCATTTCATTCGGCCGACTGCACAGGAGGGCCCGAATATCGTTGATCAGAAGACATTGCCGGGCATAGTCTGTCATCCGGATGACCGGATCACCAGGCAGTTTTGCATTCAAAATAGGAAGTAAATAATTGTCTAAACTCGCATAATCACCGGCGGCAATTCCGATGGACAGAAATCTGTTTTTGGTGAAGTATTTGGATAATGCCCATCGAATGGCCATCTGATGGGCTAATGAAACAGCCCCTCGGAGGCACTGCCGATACGATGCCGGGTCGCTGATTTCCTCTTCTTTTGGAAAATCGACATAGAGCGTGGTGATGTCGTGCGATCTCACCTTGCCCCACCGGCCGTAAACAAAACGGCCCATCGATTGCTCTATATAGTCTTTGAGCTCTTTTTTAAGCCAGGTTAAGATTTCATGGCCGATGATATCTCCACGGCCATAGAGGGCAAAACCGATTCGGACGCCTTCTGTATAATCCGCCGACTGTTTGCCTTCACGGCAAAGCTTTAGCATGTTTTCAAAGTTCCATTTCGAACTCAAATGGGGACGTTCGTGACCAATCCAGAATGCGAAACTTCTCAGCACGTTCTGTTTATGGAGCGTGTCGGCCGGTTCCTTCTTGAGTCGTGTTAGCATGGAGTTGCTTACTTTGGGCAAATCGATTTTGCTCTCAGTGATCAGGGCATTGATGCGGTCAGTCAATGCCCGCGTCGAGAGGTTCAGCTCGAGCAGATCCTCCTTCTTCTCAAAAAGTTCTCCAAAATTGAGATAATTCGGCGGTGTGCCGTCTTCCGGGTCTTGGGCATGACTACGGATAAAATCTCTCAGCCTATTTTCGTCATAGGTATTAATGAGAGCGTTTCTGACTGCGTAATCGATAAATGACCGAACGATTTTTGAATTCCCGCTGTTTCCCGAAAACTGAATAAATGTCTCTGGGGTCGGAAAAACAGCCAAAAGAGCCGATTTTTCTCTGTTTTGTTTCTTCATGGCTTCACTCCTGATTCAAGAATGAATAGTACAGTGTTGGTTGACGAAAAAGGCCAAATATTTTGCCAAAGATACAATAAATAGAAAACAATGCGTGTTTTGCACTAAAACAGGAATTTCCATGAAACACCAAAAGGAATTGACAGTTTTTTAAAACAGGCTAATAATGAACGAAAAAATTTCTATTGTCAAGAAATCGCCAACAGACAGGTATTTGGATTCATTAGAAATAGAAAAATCTCTCAAAGTCATGCTTGGCGAAGGGCTGGGAATACATAAGAACAGAAGGGGCGATTCCTACGGTTAAGCTCGAGGCGAGAGCAGGTCAAGCCATCAAATCATTTTTTGCTGAAAAGGGAATCCAGCGGCCTCTCCGCATTCATCTACAGTTCACCGGATGTTGCGACCCATCATTGGGTCTAAGCGTGGACAGTATCCGCGGGCCTGACCTGATCGAAGAGGCAGATGGTCTGACGTTTGTGATCGACCCCGAGGTTTACCAATTGGTTGGGGATATAACAATCTTTTATACGGATGAAATCGGGAGGAAAGGTTTCATCCTCACCTCAGACAAGCCCCTGAGCGAGTGGGATGGTTTGAGTGTCTGCGCTATCGGCATCCTTCCAGGTCCAGAGTGATTGTGGAAGCGCCGTTCGTAAATGAAATCGAAAGAGCGATTTTTTTACGGATGGCACGTCAATATTAAATCCCTATTACACGGAGGTCTAAAATGGAAAATTACAAACTGTTTATCAACGGTGAGTTTGTCGACGCTGCAAGCGGCAAGACTTTTGAGGCAATCGACCCTGGAACCGAGCAACCCATCGCTACGGTTGCTCAAGCAGGAAAGGCAGACGCGGAGGCCGCGATCACGGCTGCGCGCAAGGCCTTTGACAGTGGGATTTGGAGCGGTCTTGTCCCTGCGGCCCGACTGGCGAAACTCCAGGATTTCGCTGATCAGATGGCTCAGCAGGGTCTGCGCCTTGCCGCAACCGAATCCATGAATGCAGGCCAAGTTATAAACTTAGCAAAGGTGATGCCTCTGCTTTGCATCGGGTATGCGCGCAATATCAGCCATTACGCTGCAGCAAAATTTCCATGGGAGGAGGAAATTCTTGCCTCCGGCAACGCATTCGGACCGGGCCGCGAGTTTATACGTCGCGAACCGATCGGCGTCTGCGTAGGAATTATTCCGTGGAATTTTCCAATGCTGATGGCCATATGGAAAATGATCCCGGCGCTCGCAACAGGAAACACGGTCGTGATAAAACCAGCTTCTTACACCCCTCTGACAGCCCTGATCCTTGCCGAGGCTGCTAAAGCGGCCGGCATACCTAACGGTGTGGTCAACGTGATACCAGGATCGGGAGGAGAGGTGGGAAAAATCCTCTGCACCCATCCAGATGTGGACAAGATAGCCTTTACCGGCAGCACCGCAGTCGGTCGTGAGATCATGAGAATGGGGTCGGCTACCGTGAAAAAGGTGACGCTCGAGCTTGGCGGGAAATCCGCCAATATCATTCTCGACGACGCAGATATGGATCTGGCGGTGGAAGGCGCTACGTACGGGACCTTCTCTCACCAAGGACAGATCTGCGAATCAGGCACACGCGTTCTGGTCTCGTCAAAAATCTATGACCAGTTTATCGAGATGTTCAAGAAGCGGGCAGAAGCTCTCCGCGTGGGATACCAGATGCACCCCACGTCACACATGGGACCGCTCGTCAGCAAGGAACAATTAGCTACAGTTGAGGGCTACGTCAAGATGGGGAAAGAGGAGGGTGCGGAGCTGATCACCGGCGGCAAGCGCGCCGAGGTTCAAGGAATCAAGGGCGGGTATTACTATGCCCCAACCATATTCGCGAATGTGAAGAATAAGATGCGCATCGCCCAGGAGGAGATATTCGGTCCTGTGGTCTGCGTGATCAAATACGACAGCGACGAAGAGGCGGTCGCCATCGCCAATGATTCCATCTACGGCCTGGGCGGCGGAGTGTTCTCGAGCAATACCGCACGCGCGGAGCGCGTGGCACGCGGGGTTCGCACCGGGACCATGTGGATCAACAATTACCATATCTTCTCGGATTTCTGCCCCTTTGGCGGGTATAAGCAGTCGGGCGTGGGCCGCGAATTGGGAGCGGCAGGGTTGCACGAATACACCCAGGTTAAGAGAGTCCATGTGAACTACGCCGCTGACCGCAATACCAATATGAATTTCGCCCTTATGTCGGACAATAAGAAGATTGAAGGTTTCAGTTACAATTGTCCGACTAATGTGGTTGGAGGTCACGGGGCGTTAAGCTCCATATACAAGGAGGTAACGAACCTTGGCTGTAGAAGGGCACTAATCCTTACGGATCCCGGGGTCAGGAAAGCCGGGCTTGCAGATCTTGTGAAGAATGCGCTGGTTGATTTCTGCGTGGGCATCCATGATAAGATACCGCCCGATCCCGATCTTGAATCCGTTGACGCCGCGGTAGAGGCAGCCCGTGAACTCAGGGCCGATTGCATTGTCAGCGTCGGCGGTGGGAGCGTCATCGACACCGCCAAAGGGGCCTGCGTAACCCTAAAGAACGGCGGCAAAGCCAATGATCATCTTAACTTCTTGGTGCTTACCGAACCGCAAACTCCGCATATCGCTATCCCAACCACAGCGGGAACCGGCAGCGAAGTGACCAATGCAGCTGTCCTAACGAGCAAGGGTGCCGGGCGTAAATTGTTTATCATAGACACCCACATCATGCCGAACACAGCGATTCTGGATCCGCGCTTTACCATGACCCTGCCTAAGGGATTAACGGTTTCTACTGGCATGGACGCCATGACCCACGCCGTTGAAGCTCTTACGAGCATCATGTCGAACCAGATTTGCGACGGCCAGGCATTGCACGCTATACGCCTGATCAGCGAGAACATGCCGCTGGTTGTCGCCGACGGCAAGAATGAAAAGGCAAGGCTCAATATGCAGATAGCAGCCACGATGGCAGGATGGGCATTTACCATCGCCCAGGTAGGGCTGGCGCATGGCATGGCGCATACGGCAGGGGCACTGCACCATGTCCCCCACGGAGCTGCGTGCGGCATTGTGTTACCCAAGGTGATGCGTTTTAACGTCGATCATTCCGCTGACAAGCTGGCGCTGGTAGCGCAGGCCCTGGGCGTCAACACCAAAGGTATGAAAGAGCGCGACGCCGCCCTGGCAGCGGCGGACGCAGTAGAAGCCCTGATGAAAAAGGTGGGGCATCCGATGAGGCTGCGCGACGTCGGGGTCCCTGAAGACGGCCTCATGATGTGCGCTTTCCACGCCATTGCAGATACGGCTGATCTGTTCAATGCCCGTCCTGTGAGTGATCCGATGGAGGTTCTCGAAATTTACAAACAGGCTTATTAAAACGGAACCGTTATGGTTTCTGAACCACCTACGAGGGAAAGTAACACGAATATACTGGAACAATCCCGAGGAAACGGCCGGACAGCTAAAAGAGGGTTGGCTCTACACCGGAGATATCGCCGTACAGGATGAAGACGATTATTTCTTTATCGTGGACCGCAAGAAAGACATGATCATCGCCGGAGGGTACAACATTTACCCTCGGGAGATCGATGAGGTGCTTTTCCAGCACCCCAAAGTACAGGAAGGCGTTGCCGTAGGCATTGCGGACAAGTACCGGGGAGAGACTGTCAAAGCCTTCATCGTTCTGAAGCCGGGAGAGACAGCCACGGCGGAGGAGATCATCACTTTCTGTCGAGAAAAGTTGGCCGCCTACAAAGTCCCGAAGCTGGTGGAATTTCGGTCCTCGCTTCCAAAATCGGCCATCGGAAAAATTCTGCGCAAGATCTTGCGAGAGGAGGAGATCGCAAAGAAAGGAAAGGTTTCTTAGAAATTCGAACCAGTGGATGCTTCAATCGATGCATCACAAACAAGGAATTCAGGCAGGGTCAGCAATGGCCCTGCCTTTTTATTTCAAATTTATTTCAAAGCGTTCAAAACTCCATGTCTTGTCGTTGTGGTCTTGTTGCTTGACAGACAACTCCTTTTTTTCTTATATTCAACCCAACCGAAAACAAGTATTTTCCATTTCATTAAGAGGTATGAACATGAACGTCAGGGAGATGTTCGATTTGAGCGGCAAAGTAGCGATTGTCACAGGCGGAGGGAGAGGTATCGGTTTAAAGATGGCAGAGGGTTTAGCCGAAGTTGGAGCGAATATCGTACTCTGCTCACGGAAAGTCGAAAATTGTCAGAAGGCAGCACAAGACCTGGGGAAATTAGGAGTCAAGACATTAGCCATGGCTTGCGACGTGAAATCCCCTAAAAGCATCCAGAGCGTGGTGGACAAGACGTTGCAGGAATTCGGACGACTGGACATTTTGGTCAACAACTCTGGAGTCACCTGGGGGGGAACCGTAGAAGAGTATTCTCTGGAAGGCTGGGAAAAGGTTATGAACACAAATTTGACCGGCGTTTTCGTCTTCTCTCAAATCGCCGGACGGGTGATGATTCGGCAGAAAAGCGGGAGCATCATCAATATCGCTTCAGTCATGGGAGTCATCGGAATCCAAGAAGGGGCAGATGCCATTGCCTACAGCGCCAGCAAAGGCGCATTGATCACCTTCACCAAAGACCTGGCTGCCAAATGGGTCAAATACAACATCCGCGTCAACGCCATTGCCCCGGGTTGGTTTCCCACGGACATGACCCATTGGGTCTTGGACCACCACGGAAAGAAGATCCTCAGTCTTGTCCCCATGGGCAGATTCGGTGAGCCGGAAGAACTGAAAGGAGCTGTGGTTTACCTGGCTTCAGACGCTTCCAGTTATGTCACGGGTATTGTTCTCCCCGTGGACGGGGGGCAGCTCGCTGTTTGATTCAGCCCGTGAAGCCACACATCTTTCACCCCAGGAAACGCACCTCGCCACTTTCTCACCTGAAACCCAATCTTCTGCGGAAAGTCACGGATCAAGAGACGGGATTGGCTACCACGGTCCGGCCGGAGGGCAAGGGATGGCTTCATCGGTAAGAAAAGGAGGCTAAGGAGAGATCGTGAATCTTTCTAACCTTCTCATTTCGAGCGCGGCGCAAAGGCCTGAGCATCCGGCCATTCGTTTCCTGGAACGAACAATCACTTATAAAGATTTGAACCGACAAGTGGATCGACTGTCCCATGGACTTGTTGATGCAGGACTGCGCCCCGGAGATGTCTGCGTGTTGATGGTTCCAAACTCGATAGAGTGGATCGTTGCTTACTATGCGTTGGCAAAGATGGGAGCGGTCGTCGTGCCGGTAAACTTTCTGTATCGAACCGGAGAACTCGAGCATATTTTCAAAGATTCCGGCGCACGGGCCTTCATCGGCCACAAAGACTACCTGGAACAGCCTCGCCAGGTCATGGAACATCTCCTAAAGATGAACCTGCGGATCGCCCAAGGCGTATCGCCCGGTCAGGGATTCATCCCTCTGGAGGAACTCCTCGTTGACGAAGGGACGTTTCATCCGTACCCAACCCGGGATGACGAGACCTGGGCCATCATTTACACCAGTGGCACCACGGGTCTCCCCAAAGGAGCCATGCTCACTCACTACAACCTGACAAGCAACGCCGTGACCCTCGCTGGCATGCGGTCCACGAGACCGGACGATGTGGTTTTCGGCGTCCTGCCTTTTTACCACATCTTCGGCCAGACGAGCGTGCTCAATGCATTTATCTATCTCGGTCTGACCATCCGGGTGTGGTCCGCCTTCAATGTTGAAGAACTATTTTCGTCCATCGAAGAGGAAAAGAGTTCGATTCTGATCGCCGTACCCACCATCTTCAACCGGTTATCAGAGTTAGCCGAGGTTTGCCGGCCAAAGCGATCCGGCCTCCGGTTTTGTGTTTCAGG
Source organism: Thermodesulfobacteriota bacterium (assembly GCA_035319625.1). Classification (GTDB taxonomy): domain Bacteria; phylum Desulfobacterota; class BSN033; order BSN033; family UBA1163; genus UBA1163. The sequence goes on along the minus strand of DATHCH010000292.1, from coordinate 13,998 downwards.
CGGCGCCTCTCTTCCGGTCCAGGTGCTTCGCCGGTTCGAGGATCGTTTCGGCACCACGATCTATGAAGGATATGGACTTACCGAGTGCTCGCCCGTCTGTGTGGAGAACCCCTTCGGCCGCCAAACCCGGCCTGGATCGATTGGCATTCCTATCCCCGGATTTCAGGCGCGCATTGTAAACGATCGGGACGAAGACGTACCCATGGGAGCCGTGGGTGAGCTCATTGTCCTTGGACCCGGCGTGATGAAAGGATACCTGAATCAACCCGAGGCCACGGCTGAAACGCTCCGCGGAGGGTGGTTACATACAGGGGACCTGGCCCGGATGGATAAGGATGGGTACATCTACATTGTCGATCGAAAGAAAGAAATGATCATTCGCGGAGGGTATAATGTGTACCCGCGGGAAATTGAGGAGATCCTTTATACCCACCCGGACGTCGTTGAAGCTGCAGTGGTGGGAGTTCCTCATCTCGATTTAGGGGAGGAGGTGGCCGCCATGGTTGTGCTTCGCAAGGGAGCTCCGGCTACATCGGAAGAGTTGAGACAATTCGTCAAAGAACGAGTGGCCCCCTATAAATACCCGAGAAGAATTGAACTGGTGGAGGAGCTACCAAAGAGCCATACTGGAAAGGTTCTGAAACGCGCAATCAAATTCGAGGCTTAGGCACCCCGCTTCCGGATTTTTATGGACACTACAAAAAGAATCAAGAGGACATGATTCACCTTGCGATGAAGTGGAGGGAACCCGTTGACTTTGTTTAAAGAATATCTTAGAAAGGGCTTGACAAAACCCATGTGAAAACTTTAATATGTGGCTCGTTTCTTGTATCGAGTGTCACAGAATTTATAACTCGATCGACAATTTATCAGGATCTCTCAGAAAGATAATACCCTGTGGACATCAAGCGTAGTTATTACGAAGATATTGAACTTTTTAAAAGCAACACCATCCTCGTTTGGTCAATTCTATTTCTTATTTTTCTCGGAATCCTGCCCTGGCTCGTTAAGACCTATCACCTGTTAGGGATGTCCATCTATATCGTTAATCTCATTACAATCAATGCCCTGGTTGCCATCGGCTTGAATATCCTCGTGGGGTATACAGGCCAGATATCCATGGGACACGCCGGGTTCTTTGCCGTTGGAGCTTTCACAACCGTTATCTTTATAGTGAATTGGGGCTTTCCTCTCTACATTGCCCTTCCCATTGCAGGGTTCATTTCATCCGCCTTTGGATTTATCCTGGGACTTCCAGCCCTTCGCCTGAAAGGCCCTTATCTCGCTATCGCCACGCTCGGTTTCGGTATGACCATCACCACGATCATCAAACATATGGAATTTTTTGGCGGAAGAATGGGGCTTCAAGCCCCAAAACTTTATCTTTTCGGAACCCAGATGAAGGATATCCATTATTACTACGTCATCATGATCATCGCTGTGGTGATGGTGATCGGGGCATTGAAATTGATCAAGACCCGAGTGGGAAGGGCCTTCATCGCCATTCGGGATAGCGACATTGCCGCCGAGGCAATGGGGGTAAACCTCACCTATTACAAAACCCTGTCTTTCGCCGTGAGCGCCTTTTATACAGGGATTGCTGGCGGACTTTACGCTCTTATTCTTGGTTTCATCAATCCCGAGGGCTTTACTATGATCATGTCGATCGCCTTCCTGGCCATGGTCGTCGTAGGGGGGCTGGGATCCATTATGGGGTCCATCGCCGGAGCAGCCCTCTTGACCTACCTCGATATTAAGCTTCAGGTCGTTCAAGACATTCCAGCCATCGGTCCGGCTCTGGTCGCCTTTTCCCAGAAATATATGAGCATGGCCGGGATTTCTAATATTGCTGTCATTGTTTATGGACTGATCATGATTTTAATCGTCCTCTTCGAACCCTTGGGAATTTTCGGCTTCTGGATTCGAACCAAACGCTACTGGAAGACATGGCCTTTTTAAAATCTTAAATCCGAATTTCGAAGCACGAAATTCGAAACAAGCACGAATGTTCAAATTACCAATTTTCGAAAGAAAGAATTTTGAAATTTTGAAGTTAGAATTTGAGATTTGTTTAGGATTTCGATATTCGGATTTAGAATTTCTTATCGGAGATAAGGTATGCTGGGGCAACTGATTGTGAGCGGTCTGGCGGTGGGAGCTTGTTATTCTCTCCTGGCTCTCGCCATGGTTATTATCTACAAAACCTCTGATGTTCTAAATTTTGCCCAGGGGGAAATGGCAATGATCAGCACATATGTGGCCTTTACCCTCATGGAGAGCTACCATGTCCCTTTCCAATGGGCAGTCATCCTCACATTTCTGTTTGCTATCCTTTTGGGCGCCTCTTTCGAACTCGTCTTTCTAAGACAGGCTAAAGAACCTACTGTGTTAGGACTGATTATCATTACACTCGGTTTTGAAATGATTCTCATGGGATTCGCCGGATGGAAGTGGGGGCCTGATCAGAGATCACTCGCTTTTCCGGTTTCGAACATAGAGACGTACAATCTCTTCGGTCTCGTCATGAGCAAGATCAACTTCTGGACGATCGTCATTTCCCTGGTGCTGATGTTTATTCTGTTTCTCTTTTTCCGCTACACGAAAGTGGGGGTTGCCATGAGAGCGACCCAACAGAACCAGTTGGCTGCTCGCGTCATGGGCATCCGCACCAAATGGATACTCTCTTTCACCTGGGCGATTAGCTCTATGGTTGGCGCAGTGGCCGGCATGCTGATCGCGGCGCTTGGCGTACTGGACCCCACGATGATGATGGATCCTCTTTTGAAGAGCTTTGCCTCCGCAGTCTTAGGAGGAATGACAAGCCTGCCTGGAACAGCGGTCGGGGGAGCGATGTTGGGAATTATCGAAAACCTATTTGGCGGATACGTCTCTCTGGCGTTTAAATCCGTCGTCGCCTTTGCCGTGATTGTGTTGATGCTGTGTATTAAGCCGAGCGGTCTCTTGGCCAAACATTATGTGAAAAAAGTTTAGGGGAAAGGAGGAGATTATAAATGTTAAAAAAAGCATTCGTTTCTATGGCGCTGTTAATGATGGTAACTTTTTTGATGACAACCCCAGGCTTAGCTCAAAAGGTCCGGGGAGTAACGGACACTGAGGTTCTCATCGGCCAGACCGGGCCGCAGACAGGACCGGCAGCCCTGTGGGGAGCAGTGGCTCGTGGTACAGGCCTCTACTTCAAGGGAATTAACGATGAGGGAGGAATCCACGGCAGGAAGATTAAATACTTTCTGCGCGACGATGGCTACCAGCCGGCCAAAACCAGGGCGATTGCCACTGAATTCGTAGAGCAGACCGGGATTTTCGGGGTGGTCGGCTGCATAGGGGTCGGGCCGGGCATGGCTGTCCGCGATTACTACACCGAGAACAAAGTGTTGATGGTCAGCTTCGGCTGTAGCGGCGTGACCAACTGGATTCATCCGTTTAACAGATATATCTTCCCTATCTATCCCCTTTATGTGGATGAAGCCCATGGCCTGACCCAGTATCTTTTCGAGCATATGAAACTCACTAAAGTGGCAGTCTTTTACCAGAACGATGACTACGGCAAACAGGGTCTGGAGGGTGTGGAGCGTTATGAAAAAGAAAAGGGTCTGAAGCTGGTGGCCTCGGTTTCTGCCGAAGTGACGGAAAGGGATCTGAGCTCCCATGCTTTAAGGTTAAAAAATTCCGGGGCTGAGGCAGTAGTGATGTGGGCGATGCCCACACACGCCGCTTTGCTTCTCGCTGAATGCGCCAAGATCGGCTTCAAACCTCACTGGGCGACCAGCAGCACCCTTTCCGATAGTCCTATAATGATGGGAATCACCAAAGGCCTTTGGGCCGGAATGATTCTTTCCTATCCGATCGAGCCACCGGATTCGAACAATTCCTTGATGGTGAAATATCGCGCCTGGCACGAGAAGTACGAGCCGAATGAGCGCTGGGGAACGTTCTACTACTCGGGGTGCGTGTATGCCGAGCCTTTTGTCGAAGGCTTGAAACGGGCAGGCAGAAATCTAACGCCCGAAACGTTTATCAAGGCCATGGAAACCCTGAGGGATTGGCGGGGGATCGGCGGTCCCTTTACGTTTACGTCTACGGACCACCAGGGCGCGAAATACGTTTACTATGCCCAGGTGCAGCCGGACGGTTCTATGAAGAAATTGACAGATTGGGTGAGGATTACGAAATAGCAAGCCCACTTTGTCTGTCTTTGGTAGGGGGGGCCTGTCTGTCGGTAGGCCGGAAAGCAATCTCTTACTCGTGCTCTATCGAGCCATCAATGTTTGGAAAGGAGGAGACAAAATGTTGAAGAGAGGTTTAGTTTTAGTGTGTTTATTAGCACTGGCGGCTTTTTTGCTGACGACGCCTGTCTTAGCTCAGCAGGTCCGGGGAGTGACGGACACCGAGATCATCATCGGCCAAACAGGCCCGCAAACAGGGCCGGCAGCAGCCTGGGGAGCCGTTGGTCGGGGGACGGGCCTTTTCTTCAAGGGAATCAATGATGAGGGCGGAATCCACGGCAGAAAGATCAAGTACTTGCTGCGAGACGACGGTTACCAGCCGGCAAAAACCAAAGCCATCGGTACTGAGTTCGTCGAACAGGACAAGATTTTCGCCACGGTCGGCTGCATAGGGGTAGGACCGGGCATGGCCGTCAGAGATTACTATACGGAAAATAAGGTGGTCATGGTCAGCTTCGGCGTTAGCGGCGTCACCAACTGGATTCACCCTTTCAATCGATACATCTTCCCCATCTACCAGCTTTATGTGGATGAAGCCAAGGCCCTCACCCGATATTTTTATGAAAACATGAAGCTCAAGAAAGTGGCCGTGTTTTATCAGAACGACGATTACGGAAAACAAGGTCTGGAAGGCGTGGAGCGTTACGAAAAGGAAAAGGGTCTCAAAGTAGTGGCTGCGGTTTCCGCGGAGGTAACAGATCGTGACCTGAGTTCTCATGCTCTAAAATTAAAAGAGTCTGGGGCCGAGGCAGTGGTCCTGTGGGCCATGCCCACCCATGGGGCTTTACTCCTCGCCGAATGCGCCAAGATCGGCTATAAGCCCCAATTTGGGACCAGCAGTACCCTCTCCGATGGCCCTTTAATGATGTCGATCACGAAAGGGCTTTGGGCTGGGATGATTAATTCCTTTCCGATCGAGGCCCCGGATTCGAACCATCCCTCGATGGTCAAATATCGGGCCTGGCACGAGAAGTACGAGCCGAATGAGCGCTGGGGAACGTTCTATTACTCAGGGTGCTTATATGCCGAACCGCTTGCCGAAGGGCTGAGGCGGGCAGGCAGGAATTTAACGCCTGAGACTTTTATTAAAGCCATGGAGACCATACGAGACTGGAAGGGTGCGATCGGCGCGCCCATCACCTTTACGCCTAAGGATCACCAGGGTTGTAAAGACACTCGGTTCGCCCAGGTGCAGCCCGACGGCAGCATGAAGATATTGACAGACTGGATAAGGATTACGAAGTAGTTGGACAAGAATACGTGTCCGTGATCCGTGTCCGTAAGTTATTAAAAGTTCTTTAAGTGTTGGGTGGGGACGACTTTAGTCGGTCAATGAGGAAGGCTAAGGCGTCCCCTACCCGCGCAATCAATGGGGAGAAGGATGACATCAAGGGGTGGAAAGACATATAAACCATGAGCATACTGAAAATCGAAAACCTGACGATTTTTTTTGGCGGCATCAAAGCGCTGAATAAGGTAAGCTTTGAGGTGGAGAAGGGGGCGATCTACTCCATCATCGGCCCAAACGGAGCCGGGAAGACGACTGTTTTCAATTGCATCAGCGGAATTTATAAACCCAATTCCGGAAAGATTTCGTTCAAAGGAGAGGACATCACCTATTTAAAACCTGACCAGGTTGCCAAAAAGGGAATTGCCAGGACATTCCAAAATATCGAGCTCTTCTCTCACATGAGCACCATGGATAATCTCATGTTAGGCCGCCACATTCACATGAAGACAGGAGTCTGGAGAGGTGCGACGTTTATTTACAAGAATTCAAAGGCAGCCAAAGAGGAGATTGAAAACAGACGAAAGGTTGAAGAAATTATCGATTTTCTCGACCTCCAGGTTGCAAGAGACCAGTTTGTGGTAAACCTTCCTTACGGAACCCGGAAACTCGTGGAGCTCGGTCGCGCCTTAGCGTTGGACCCGGAAGTCATTCTTTTGGATGAGCCTTCGGCCGGAATGAATATGGAGGAAAAAGGGGACTTGATCTTCTCGATTCAGGATATTCGGGACGACCTCGGCATCACCGTCCTTCTTGTGGAACACGATATGAACCTGATCATGGACGTCTCGGATCGAATCCTGGCCTTGAATTATGGAGAGAAAATAGCAGAGGGATTGCCAGAAGAGATTCAAAAGAATCCGGAAGTTCTTAAAGCCTATCTGGGTGAGGAGGAAAAGGTTGCTTAAGGTCAAGAACATCGAAACCTTATATGGTTTGATTATGGCGATCAGAGGCGTTTCCTTGGAGGTACAGGAAGGACAAATCGCCGCCATCCTCGGAGCCAACGGTGCTGGAAAGACGACGATCCTGAAGACCATTATGGGACTTCTCGAGGACCAGCCGGACAAAGGAACCATCGAATTCCTGGGAAAGAGAATTGACGGAAAGGATGCGGAGGAAATCGTCCACCTGGGGATTTCCTATGTGCCGGAGGGAAGGGAAGTCTTCCCTGAGTTGAGTGTCGATGAAAACTTGAGGATGGGAGCTTATACCCGGAAAGATAGAAAAGGGGTGAAGGAGGATTACGATCGGGTGATCAGCCATTTCCCCGTTCTTAGCGAGAGGAAGAATCAGTGGGCAGGCACCTTAAGCGGAGGAGAGCAGCAGATGCTCGCCATCGGCAGGGCATTGATGACAAGACCTAAACTGCTGATGATGGACGAGCCCTCGCTAGGACTCTCTCCCATCCTTGTTAAGGAGATCTTTGGGATCACCAAAATGATCAATGCGGAAGGGACAACCATCCTCCTCGTCGAGCAAAATGCGAAGATGGCATTGAAGATCTCGAATTACGCGTTCGTTCTCGAAAACGGAAGGATTGTTGCTGCCAATACCCCCGATATCCTTTTGCAAGACGAAGATGTGAAGGAGTTCTACCTGGGTATCCGATCAGAAGAATCGGTGAAAGGATACCAGAGGTGGAAGAAAAAGAAACGCTGGCGGTAATGAAGACCGCAAAGGGCATGGAGCAAAGCGCATAGCGTTCAAGATCCAAAATTTCAAATCACAAATCTCAAACAAATACCGAGCACCAATTCCCAATCACGAATCAAAAACAGACGGCGAAAAGACATTTAACGCTATGCGCTCTGCGCTATGCTATTCCATTCCAGACTTATACATACTCTCGATGGTATCCTTAAACGCTTCGTTGACGTATTTTCTCTTCACCTTCATGGTGGGCGTCACTTCTCCGCTCTCTTCGTAAAGCTTCTTCGGAAGAATTGCGAACTTCTTGATCTGCTCCACCCGGGCCATCGTCTTGTTCACCTTATCCACTTCCTTCTGAATCAGCTGTTTAATCTCTGGGGCCTGGGTGAGGCTCGCATAGGTGCCGAATTGAATCTTATTATCCTGCGCATATTTGATCACGGTTTCTTCGTCGATGGCGATGAGAGCAACGAGAAATTTTCGGCGGTCCCCGATCACCACGGCATCGTTGATGTAAGGGCTGAACTTGAGCTGGTTCTCAATATTCTGAGGAGCAATGTTCTTTCCGCCTGCGGTAATGATCAAATCTTTCTTCCGGTCAGTGATCTTTAAGAACCCGTCCTCGTCCAGCTCTCCCACATCCCCGGAATAAAGCCAGCCGTCCTTGAGCGTGTCAGCGGTGGCCTGCGGATTCTTAAAATAACCCTTGAACACACCCGGACCCTTTACCAGGATCTCTCCATCAGGAGCAATTTTCACTTCAGTACCCGGCAGGGCTTTCCCTACCGTCCCGATCTTCAGTTGGCCCTGGTGACTGGTGGTGGTTACTCCTGTGCCCTCTGTCTGACCGTATCCTTCAATAAGCAGAAGTCCAAGGGCATTGAAGAATTTCAGCACGTTCGGCGAAATCGGTGCTGCCCCGGAATAAGCCACCCTAACCCGATCAAAACCCAATCGCTCCTTGAGCTTCCGAAAGACAGCAACGTAAGCCGCCAGGTAAGCCAGCCTTAGGTACGGAGGGATGGGCTTAAAATTCAATTTTAAGTCAGCATACTTCATGCCGATCCCCATGCAGGCCTTGAAGACCATACGCTTAAACCAGGTGGCATCGGACATGCGGATCATAATGGCCGAGGCATACTTTTCCCAGATCCGGGGGACAGCATACGTTACGATTGGGGAGACCTCCTTCATGTTATCCATGACCGTTTCCGGACTCTCGATGAAATTGACGACCGTACGATACCGGATATTGGCCATGACCGTGAAGAGCTGCTCAAAGATGTGACAGAGAGGAAGAAAGGAAAGCGTTTCGTCTCCCTCAAGGACCGGGTTGGCTTTATCCACTGCCTCACTCATTAAGAGGAGATTGCCATGCGTGAGCATAGCCCCTTTCGGAGGGCCGGTCGTTCCCGAGGTATAGATGAGAACCGCCAGGTCGTCTAATTTTACTTCGCTCATCCTTTGCTCAAACAGGCCGGGATTTTTTGCATCGAACTCTTTCCCCATCTTTAGCAGATCATCGAAGCTCATCAACATGGGGTCCTTGTACCGTTTCAACCCTTCCATCTCGATGACAATGATTTTCTCCAGGGTAGGGGTATCCTTCCTGAACTTCAAGGCCTTGTCGAATTGTTCCTCGTTTTCGGCAATGTAGAATCTCGAGTCAGAGTTTTGTACGACGTAGCCGCATTCCTCTGCTGCATTCGTCGTATAGATTCCTGCCGTAACCCCTCCGGCGGACATGACCCCAAAATCAGAGTAGACCCACTCCGGTCGATTCTCGCTGATCACGGAAACGCAATCCCCTTTTTTGAGGCCGAGGCTGATCAGCCCCATGGCCACCTGCCTTACCTTTTCCCCGTATTGACCCCAGGTGACATTGTGCCAGATTCCATATTCTTTATGTCGTATCGCCACCCGGTTGGGCTGCTCCTTAACATTTTTCTGAAAATAGTCCAGAAGGGTTTTATCACTCATTGAACATTCTCCTTTAATTCGGAATTTCCTTTACCCCGTTAGAAAGCCCCAGCATTTATGCTTCAACGAGGTCAAAACCCCGCCTTTTCTAACGGGTCTTCTATTCTTCAGGTGCAACAAGGCCTAGACCCAGCAGGATTCCGCCATCAATCACGAGCTCGGCTCCGGTAGTATAGCTAGAGGCATCGGAAGCCAGGTAAACCGCAGCGCCCGCTATTTCATCAGGCTCGCCTATTCGCCCCATGGGTGTGAAATTGGCCATTGCTTGCTTCTGCCGCTTGGCCTCTTCCGGCGGAAGGTGGAACCAGTGTGAATCGAGCATCTTCGTGCTGATCGGCCCGGGAGCAATCGCGTTCACCTGAATATTAAAGGGGGCCAATTCTAATGCAAAAGCCTTCGTGATCATTCGGACACCGGCCTTTGAAATACTGTAAACGCTGACCCCGGGTTCAGGCTTGAAGCCATCGACAGAAGCGATATTGATAATTTTGCCGCTCCCCTGCTTCTTCATCACCTTGGCCACGGCCTGGCTGGTAAAATAGAGCCCTCTCAGGTTCAGGTTCATGATCGTCTCCCAGAGACGCTCGTCGGATTCTAGGACACTACCCATCGCAGGACTGGCACCGGCATTATTGACCAGGATATCGATCCTGCCAAACTTATTCATGACGGTATCGACCATCCGGTTGATCTCTTCCATCTTGCCCAGATGCGACTGCAGGGGAAGCGCCTCCCCACCAAATCCTTTAATCTCGGCAGCGGCACTCTCCAGGTCGTTCATCTTACGACTGGTCACCGTCACCTTGGCGCCGGCCTTGGCTAAGCCCAGTGCAATACCCTTGCCGATGCCACGGCCGCCACCGGTCACAATCGCTGTTTTACCCTTTAGAGAAAATTTCGAAAGATCAAACATTGTTGAACCTCCGTAGTTTGAATTACGCTGCTTTTGAATTTAAGCACACCCGAACGCCAAATATCGACCTTTGTAAAAAATTTCTCAAACCTTACCGCGAATCAGATCAGCGCCAGATGTCCTTAAAATTATTAACCCATTTAGCCATCTGTGTCAAATAAGAACTCTCCCTATTGCCCTATTCCCAAGACAGAAATTCAGAGAACAACGCTGAAAATCTCCTCCTGATAAGGGACAAAAAATTTCCCGAACGATAAGTAAAGAATTGGGAGGAGCGTGAGAGGCATTCCGAGGTGTATACAGGGAGGGGAAGGTAGGATTCCTCGCCTTCTTCCTCCTACCAGGAATTGTGTTATAGAGGGAGTGAAAGGCAGGAGAACGAACTTCTTCCTGGGTCAAGAGCCCTAACTTCAGTGTGTTCCCTGCCTCCCGTAGCCCTGGTAAGTTGATTGGGCCAAAGAACCCTTGTCAGGGTGGAGGTTTGGTTGGGAGGCATATCCTGCTTAATCTCAGAAGGAGGTGCAAGGATGTACAGTCTTTTGGTTGGTATTGATGTACCCAAAGATTTCTTTGCTACTGCCGGGATGAATTTCGAAGGAAGGGAATCCTTTTTCAGATCCTGTTCGGCTGGATGAAATGACCAAGCTTCTCACGGACTTATGCAAGGCCACAAGGATAGATGATCTCAAGATCCTGAGATCCATCAAAGGGGTGAGGCTGAAGACGGCTGCGTCCTTCTTGGCTGAAATGGGTGAGGTCCAACATTATGCCTCCCACAAAAAGCTCATCGCTTTTACGGGAATCGATCCTTCTCTGCATGAATCAGGAAACTATGTCGGGATGAGTAAACTCTCTAAGAGGGGTAATCGGCATCTCCGAAGAGCTGTCTATCTTATGACCGCAGCTGTGGTAAGTAAGAACCCTTTCTTCAAAGCCTATTTTCTAAGAAGAAAAAGAGAGGGACTCCCTCCTCAAAAAGCTTTGTTTGCTACGGCCCATAAGTTGCTTCGGGTGATCTTTGCCATGCTTACTCAACGAACCTATTTCAACCCAAAGGAGGTGATTTAATAATAGTTGACTGAAGTCTTCAATTTTAAATTTCCCTCTAAGATGCAATATTTCAGATGGAAATCAATATCTTCTCCTATAATTCAGGAATCCCTTCTACAACTAAATTTCAAAAATAGATTTTAAGTACAATTAGTTGACATTTGGGTTTTGAATACACACATTTTAGTCAAAGGAGAGATATGTCTATAGATTGAGGAGGTGATGAAGATGGCAAAATTGGAAGGGAAAAGTTTTAATAAACCGGATGAGGTAAGGCCATTTGATAAGGGGAAAGTGGAAATCGTAAATATTGGAGGGAGAACAATAGGCCGGGCGACATTTCAACCGGGATGGAAATGGTCTAAATCTGTCAAGCCATTAGTCAACACAAAAAGCTGTGAGGCTCCCCATTTTCAGTATCATGTATCCGGAACAATAAGGGTCAAAATGGACGATGGGACAGAAAGAGATTTTAAAGCGGGGGATGTCTCTTTACTTGGAGAGGGACATGATGCCTGGGTTATTGGAGATGAGCCCGTGGTCGTCGTCGACTTTCAAGGTATGCTAGATTATGCGAAGGGGTCCGTAAAAAAATAAAAACTAAATACTTAGAGAAATCTTGTTAAATTAAGATTAAATGAGAAGGCATCAGGCAAGGTCAGAAACAGCACTGTCCTCTCGATACATGGTTGCACCGAGAGAGGGTTATTTATTCAACCAATCCAAATAAAGACTTCTAGACGATTTCTTTGCGGGCTTTTTACGGCGAAACAAAAACGCCTGTCACATTGTGCGAAGGGCGAGGAAAGGGAAAAAGAAGGATACCGCATCGAGCACAATTGGGCTGTTGGAAGTATTGTGTAGGTCACAACGAGGAAATAAAAGCAAAAGAGGGTAACGAATATGGCAACGAAACCGGTGTCAGGAGTTTACAAGTGTAAGACCTGTGGGATGGTCACTACAGAGAAAGGCCATCTCTGTAATCCCCAGGAGGTCAAGCGAACCTACACCTGCGAATACTGTGGTGTTACGGTAAGCAACCCAAGGCATGTTTGCAAACCAAAAGTGTCCAAGTTGAGCTATGTTTGCGATGCCTGCGGCCGGGTGGCAGTGGCAAAGGAAGATCTTTGCAAGCCCGCCAGGATCAAGAAATGAAAAGAGAGAAGAACCTATCTTGACGAGTTCGGCCGATCAGACTTCACCAGGGAGCCAAGTAGTTATTTCTGAGTCCAAACGAGTACAAATGCAAGAAAAAGGAAGTTCTCTCATGAATTTAGTTGGTAATCCGGCACCCGATTTTGAACTTCAGGGCTATTTCAAAGGTGATTTTCTAAAATACAAATTGTCAGATTACAGAAGAAAATGGGTTATTTTTCTATTTTACCCGCTTGATTTTACATTTGTTTGTCCTACCGAGGTGCTCAACTTCTCAACCTGGGCAGAGGAATTCACGAAACTCAACTGCCAGATATTCGGCATTTCAGTGGATTCTGTATATGTCCATAAGGCCTGGGTGGACACCAAGCGGGAGGACGGCGGTCTCGGTGGTGGGCTCAACTTTCCCCTTCTGTCCGACCTGAATAAGGCGACTGCGCAAAATTATGGCATCCTGACCGGGAATGACGGCGTTGCCCTCCGGGGGCTATTCCTCATTAGCCCCGAAGGGATTGTGATGCATGCGACCATCAACAACCTCTCCGTAGGTCGCTCTACTGGCGAAGCCCTGCGCGTGCTGAAGGCTTTCGAATTTGTCAGCACGCATGAAGGACATGTCTGTCCTGCAGACTGGGAGGAGGGGAAGGACACCATGGTTGCCAATCCTGACGGGATGAAGAAATACCTTGCCAACCACTGACAGCGACAGAAGGTTTGGCTGAGCTGTGTTGCAAAAAAGCCGATGAAGCCTAAAAAAGGGGTTAATTGAGTTATGGCTGGCGGAAAACAGCTACACTATGGAGTTCATGAGGACGGGAGGTGAGAAGCATGAATCAATGGCAATGTTCGAGTTGTGGTTATACGTTTGGGGCCGAAGCTCTTCCCAATCAATGTCCTTCCTGTAAGCAGGTCTGTTCCTTCAGCAATGTGACCTGCTACATCCCCGATTGCGGAGGATCGGGAAATATCGACCCGAGACTCGCTACAGGTAAGACCGATAGCATCAAGAAGAAGGAATAACGCAACCCAGTTGCCGGACGCCGTTCGGGGAGTCAGCAGGTTTCATCCGAGCTTGTGCCGGGGTATACAAAACTCTCAGCTTTGACGTCGCCTTTTGATTTTTGAGACTCCGTCAGTGGTTCGCTCTCGTTTGTCTGCCCGAACCTCACCGGGTACAATCTTAGGCATTTGAGACCCCATCCTAAAAAGATATACGCAGGTTTCTTACTCAAAAAGCACCCCAATATATCGGGATAGATCCTTCTGACTTCCTTCCTTGTAATCGTCACAAACACAATTTCCCTAACTATTGCAGATTTCAACTAGCAATCATTACTAGACTCTTTTTTGAAAGACTGACTTTTCAAAGAAACAGAAGAAGACACAGTATTTATTGAAAATTTTCGAATTTTTGGTAAAATCTCATAAAACCTTCACATAAAGATCAGGATTGTTTCAAATGGCCATAATCTTGAGGCATTATTTCCGGCTTCTACATGAAGCCTCGCCTCCTCGAAGAGGCGGTCAAAGGACTATTGATCCTCCTTCGGCAATACCCTTCGAAATTTATTCCATCATGAATTTCTTGTTCCAGGACCGGGTTAAAAGATCCGATGACCAGATGTCGCTTTTCTATCTCAATGAAGGCTGTACTCAACGATTGATAGGTTTTTAGGCAAAAAAGTAAGCAGGAACTTAAATTGAATAAAATTTCG
>DATHCH010000291.1:0-16002 GCA_035319625.1 Thermodesulfobacteriota bacterium | reverse complement strand
GCTTCCCCCTTTGTCCTTGACCATGCAATTTATTTCACTTTCAATTTTCTATCAGAAGCTGAGAAATGTCAACCTTTCGATTTCAGGGGAGAGTTTGAGCGATGATGAAGGGTTCAAGGTTGGCCCTTGAGCGGTGCCTTGTTGCCTGCCTTATAGGACGAGCCCCGGAGACCCTTGAATGGGTTAACGGCGTTTCTGAGAAAACGGAGTTAGTAGTGAAGGGCTATGAGTAGTTTGAATTTTGGACTTCGAGTTTTGAAATTTGGAATTTGAGATTTAGATGCCTTCTTTGGCGAGCTCCTGAATCAGCCCTCTGCTCTTCTCGGACACTCTTTTGGGAACCTTAACGATCACCCTGACGTATTCGTCCCCTTTGCCTTCCCGTTGAAAATGCGGCATACCGAGACCTTTCAGCCGCATCTTGGTATGGCTTTGGGTTCCAGGAGGGATTTTGACATTTTTCGTCCCCTCGAGGGTGGGAACTTCAATGGTCGTCCCGAGAACGGCGTCTGAAAAATTAATTTCCTTCTCTACAGTGAGATCATCTCCATCCCGGGTAAAGATCGGATGCTCTCTGACAGAAACCTGGAGGTAGAGATCACCCGGCGGGCCGCCATTTCTTCCTTCCATTCCCTTCTTGGAAAGTCTGAGTTTTTTTCCGGAGGCGATACCCTTCGGAATTTTTACAGAAATTTCCTCGGTCTTTCCGTTCTTTTGAAAGGAGACCCTCTTCTCTCCGCCAGAGGCGGCATCTTCCAAAGAAATGGGTATATCGTAGATGATGTCCTCTCCCTTCTGCGGCATCCGACCCATATCCTCGTAGCCCCCTTGCCTGCCATAAAAGTCTCCAAAATCAAAGCCACTTCGACCACCGGATCGAAACTCCCATCTACCCCTTCCTCCGAAGAGGCTGGATAAAATCTCGTCAAAATCAAAACCCCGGAAGATGTCTTCCTGAGTGAATCGTTGGTGAAATCCTTCGGCGCCAAAGGTATCGTATTGCTTTCGCTTCTCTTTGTCGCTCAGGACGGCATAGGCCTCATTGATCTCTTTGAAACGTTCCTCGGCCTCTTTTTTATTGGGATTACGGTCGGGATGATATTTCATCGCCAGCTTTCGGTAAGCCCGTTTGATTTCCTCATCGTTGGCGTTCTTACCCACTCCCAGAATCGTATAATAATCCTTTGCTGCCATTATTCCTTATCCTCACGCCCCTGGTCCGACTGTCGCCTGTAAACCTCACGGATCATCCGATTAAGACATCCCTCCGGGTCATCGACCGTCTCCCTCGTCACAACGAACTCTCTTTGACCCGTCTTGTCGCGGATCAGCTCAAAACCGTATTCATAATCCTTTGAGAGCCGCGAGAAGAACGCCGGTCCCTTTCCCTCTTCATTCAGGATGATCTCTGTGATCCGATGAATGGCGTCCTCGCTGAACTCGAGATCAATTCCAGTCCGTCGTTGAAAATCCCTCTCAAACTCTTCCACCTGTCGTTGAACCTCTACCACCTCTTCCGAAGCGGTGTTGACATCGTAACCTTTTTCGATCATCCGATTGACGATCAGATCGATCCGTCCTTCCCGGAAAACGATTCCGTAGTGCTTTTTAAACTCCGCCTCTCTCCGCAGGACGGACTCTTTCAGGGCCATCTTCTCGCGGGAAAGGAGGCTTTCAAACTTTTCCAACATTTCCGGGTCGGCGGGGTCTCGAAGCAATCGTTCCAGCTCTCGTTCCGGATTTTCCACCAGCGCCCGGGTGACGACAAATTTTCGGATTTCTGTGGACGGAAGCCGCTTTTCGAATTTGATCAGAACTTTTTCCACCGCGCTGACCAATCCTCTTGCGCCCGTCCTTTCTTCGTAGGCCTTCACGGCCAGGGCGTGAAGCGCTTCTTCTTCAAACTGAATGTCAATCCCGTAGGATTTGAAATCTTTCTTCTTTCCGAGGATGATCGGATTATTCGGATTTTTCAGGATGGCATAAAGGTCATCCACCTCCAGCTTTTCAAAAACGGTAGTCACCGGCAGCCTCCCGATGAACTCCGACTCGAATCCGTAGGCGATCAGATCTTCTGCCTTCACCTGCTTGAGATGTTCAGCCTGTTCATCCTTCGAGCGGATCTCGGCCCCAAAACCAATGCCCTCTCGATTCAACCGTTTCTTGATAAGCTCCTCTAAACCATTGAATGCCCCACTCATGATAAAGAGGATGTTCTTGGTATTGACGGTCCGTTTTTCCCTTTTACCGGTCTTCCGATAATGTTCGATCGCCTCCAGCTGAGAGATCGGGTCATGAGGGACTTTCAGGTCCACCTCTGTCTCCTCCATCGGTTTAAGAAGAGCCCGTTGAACCCCCGTCCTCGATACATCCGGCCCGATGAGGTTATTCGACGAGGCGATCTTGTCGATCTCGTCCACGTAAATGATTCCGTACTGGGCCGTCTCAATATCTCCGTTGGCTTCATAGACAAGATCTCTGACGAGATCCTCCACATCCCCACCGACATAGCCGGTTTCACTGAACTTCGTCGCATCCCCTTTCACAAAAGGGACTCCAATCCTCTTGGCAATCAACTTAATCAGGTAGGTCTTTCCCACACCGGTGGGACCAATCATCAAGATGTTGTTCTTGATCTGGCCCACGCCTTCATATCGGTTACGGCCCTTGGTCATTTCAGTGAACTTGATCCGATTGAAGTGCGTGCAGATTTTGGTTGCAAGGATCTCTTTGGCCTCATTCTGCCGGATGATGTAATCATCCAGAAAGGCCTCCAACTCCTCCGGCTTCAGGTCAAAATGAACCTTGTTCTTTCCTTCACCCAGTTCCTTCTCCTCCTTCGACACCTCCTCCACCTGAGGTTTTGGGAAGAGCATGGGTACAACCAACCGGATCCGGTCTCCGTACTTTTTGCCTAAGTACTCGTTTAATTCCTTTTCCAAATCTTTCTGGTCTGGAATCTTCGAATCAGAATCTTTCATCGAAACCTAACTCCTTTTTCTCGCAATTTACTCAGACAAATATAACCATTACCACAGTTTTTTTCAACTAATGGATTTATGGGTGTAATCCTTAATCAAAATGGTAGGCCCCGTCAGAAACTCCTGCGGGGAGTCAAACGCCGCCGGAATTATTCTGGAACCTAGTCTCGCCGTAGGCGGGACCGCAAAGCAGGGGGCATCATTTTTCTAACGGGGTGTACTTACAGCCTGATGGCGGTTACTAAGAAAGAATGGGACGAAGGGATCAAAGGCGCTTAAATGAACTTGACGGATTTCAGTCTATCTCCCTCCCAACGAAAGCGGCGCCTTTTCCTTCTCCGATAGACTTTCCCTTCCTGAAGGATGGCGCCAACCAATAAGGGAAGCGCGACGGTTGCGTCCATATAAAGGGCGGCATAGTTTGACCCTTTCTCAATCTTCCCCCAAGACTTCGCTTCTTCAAAGGTGCAGCCAGAAAGCCCTCCCCATTTCGGATCATCGGTGGTGACCTGGAAGGCATACCGGTGGCCACTCTCTTTTTGGAATAGAAGTTCACTGACAGGTCCCAGTTGTTGAATGTAGTTCTTGGGGACTCCTCCTCCGATGTAGATCGCTCCGGTGACGGAGGCCATTTTCTTTAATTGAGCGATCTCAAAACTGTCCCGGATTTGGTCGATGAGGAGTCCTTCCGAGGGAACCTTCTTCTGGAGGTGGAGAAATGTCAGACCGATTCCGATCGAACTATCGCTCAGGGCAGGGATAAAGACGGGAACTCCATGGCAGGAGGCCGCCTTGAGAATAGATTCGTCATCCGTGATGGTACTCCCCAAAACCTCCAAATATCGCCTAGAGGAAACAACCTTCTCCTTCAATTTCTCCGGAACCTTTGAGAGAAGATGAATCACCCGATTGATTTCGTGGTCATCCATCAAGGCATCATAGACTCGCACGATACGATGCTTCCGAAGGGCATCGTCATCGTCTTCCTCGGACCCGACATAGTGGCGATATCCAAAGCTCTCAAAAAGATCGTGAAACATGTTCGCTCCGGTGGAGACGATCACATCGGTCAATCTCCTCTCGATCATCTCGCGGATCACCCTGCGCATCCCCCCGGGGATCATCGCCCCGGACAACCCCAAAAAGATAATGCAGGCAGGATCATCGAGCATGGTTCTAAAAACTTCAAAACATTTAAAGACGTTTCGGCTTTGAAAGGAGGTGTGTTGGAAAGCGTTTACCAGATCGAGAAGGCTTTTCGTTCCCTTGGGATCTAAATGTTGGACAGGTTGTTGAAGAAATTTGGATCTCCTTTTTTTCATCTTTGTCGCCATGCGCATGAATTTCTGCGGAACGTATCAAATAAAAACAGAGAAGTCAAGCAAAATGATCCGTCTTTTGCCCTCCATTTGTCCCAATTTGCTTGACATTTGGGATGAAATACGATAATTAATTTTACTTGAGAAAGGATGAGGATATTATTTAGAAAGGTTGGCCTCTTCCATGGAGAAAAAGCCGATCCGAATTGCTGTCGTGGGTGTTGGAAACTGTGCCAGCTCCATCATCCAGGGGATTGAATTTTACCGGGCAAACAGCCGGAAGAATCCGAGATTTGAACCTTTGGGTCTGATGCATGTCGATATCGGAGGCTACAAGCCTTGGGATATTGAAGTCGGGGCGGCGTTCGATATCGACCGAAGAAAGGTGGGAAGGCCCCTCAAAGAGGCCCTTTTCGCCAGACCCAATTGCACTAAAGTTATTTATCCGAACCTCAACGATTCTGCCGTGACGGTATCCATGGGAGAAGTCTTGGACGGGGTTTCAGGGCATATGAAGGATTACCCTGAGGATCGCGTCTTCCTTGTGGCCGATGAAAAACCCTGCAACGTGGAGAAGGTCCTCAAAGATTCCGGCGTGGGGATCCTCCTCAACTATCTTCCCGTAGGCTCGGACCAAGCCACTCGGTTCTATGCAGAGGCTTGCTTACGTGCAGGGGTCAGCTTAATCAACTGCATGCCCAGTTTTATTGCCTCCGACCCTCGATGGGCAACCCGGTTTGAAGAAAAAGGCATTCCCGTTGTCGGTGACGATGTCAAATCCCAGATGGGAGCTACCATCATCCATCGGGCATTAGCAAAACTCTTTGAAGATCGAGGGGTACGCTTGGACCGGACCTACCAGATCAATACGGGCGGAAATACCGACTTCCTCAATATGCTCAATCGAGATCGCTTGAAAAGTAAACGGATCTCCAAAACCGAAGCGATTCAATCCCAGCTCGGGGTCCCATTAGAACCGGAAAATATTCACATCGGTCCTTCCGATTACGTCCCTTGGCAGAATGACAACAAGGTCTGTTTTTTGCGAATGGAAGGAAGAGGGTTTGGGGAGGTTTCCCTTAACCTTGAAATGAGACTTTCCGTGGAGGATTCTCCCAACAGCGGTGGGATGACGATTGACGCCATCCGGTGCTGCCAACTCGCCCGTGAACGAGGAATCGGAGGCCCCCTTCTTTCTATTTCGGCCTATGCGATGAAACATCCGATTGTCCAGATCCCTGACAGTGAAGCCAAATCCATGGTGGAGGATTTCATTGAAGGGAAGCGGGAACGGTAATAAGAAGTTTAGAGTTTAGTGTTCAGTGTTTAGACGGTTGGAGAAAGACTCACTGCAGAAAAGAACTGAGAGTAACCCTATCGCCTGTGGCCTGGAGGGCCTTGAAATACTCCACCACCCTTCTGGTATCCCCTCCTAATTTCTCATAAAGAACTTGAAATTTTTCGAGGCGATGGAAATATCGGTGATAGGCTAACAGTACGGCATTATTGATGTCCATCTTTTCGAAATTTTTGTAACCCTCTGTCTTAAAGGATGCCATCTTTTCCCTGAATTCTTCCTTCAAACGCTGAAACAACTCTTCTCTTCCCCTCAATTTCTCATCCCTTGAAATCTTTCTCGAATAGAAATGGGAAAGAGTCTGACAGGCCTGATCGATCCATTGAGAAAAAAGGAGGTCGTCGCCCTGGCAGTGAATGGCTTCGACCACTTCGTTGGATCGCTTCCCGTATTTCTCGCACAAAAAATCAATGGCTCCCTGATTCCCAACAAAGGTGGCCATCTGTTCATTGAATTCGGTCTGGCCTTTAAAATAAATCGTGGCGTGCGTCATCTCGTGGAGGATGACGTTAACCAGCGTCGCCTCATCCCATTGGAGCATGGATGAAAAGATGGGATCTTTCAACCATCCCAGAGTGCTGTACGCACTGGCTTCCTGGACAAACGTATCGTACCCCTTCGTCTCGAGCGACCGTTCTTCCTTTAAAACACCCTTTTTTGTAAAAAAACTTTTGTAGGTCACCTTCCCGGTGATGGGGAAACTCCAATGATAAAGCTGGAGACCATCCTTCTCCGAGGCCGTGATGACATAGAGGACTGGACCCTCGACTTCGAAATATTTTGAATAATTCTTCGTCCTCGTGAGACCCAACTTCTCTTCTCCATAACGCTTCACCTCTTGGATGAACAAAATCTTCTCTTTGGCCTGACGGTCCACTCCTTCATTCTGCAAAACCTCTTCAACCGGGACACTATGAAAAATAATCGAAGATTGATGCCATCCCAGATTGGAGAGATAAAGAAGGTTTCCGCAGGCCATTAAAGAAAGGGACAGAGAGACCAGTAGCAAAAAAAGCGCGGATTTTTTCATCAGTATTCTTTTTTAAAATATTCCTCGATGGGAATCAAACGCTTCTAACTCTTTTCCTTCCTCTTAACATCCCTCTGGATTTGGAGTATACTTTTTTTAGCCCAACCCTATCAACAAGTTTCCCGGTTTTAGAGGAGAAATGGAGGTTGCGGGGATGACCGTTCTGAAGAAACTGAAGGATTATTTGGAAAAGAATCAGGTTCGATATGAGGCGGGCTATCATGAAAGAGTTTATACTTCTCAGGAAATTGCAGCGGCCATGCATGTCCCAGGAAGACAGCTTGCCAAAGTGGTCATGGTAAACGCAGACGGGAAGATGGTCATGTTGGTCCTGCCTGCCAGTTATCAGGTCGAAATCAAGAAGCTAAAAAAGCTCTTCAATGTAAGAAATTAGCGATTGCAAAAGAAAAAGATTTTGAGGAACTCTTTCCCGACTGTGAGATCGGGGCCATGCCTCCCTTTGGCGACCTCTATCATTTAGAAGTATGGGTTGATCGAGTTCTCACCGAGGATGAATTTATTGTTTTTCGGGCAGGAAGTCATGTGGAAACACTAAAGATCAAATATAACGACTATGCTCGATTGGTCAACCCCAGGGTAGGCGATTTCACCGTACACTTGTGAGAGAAAGTTGGTTATCTCTCTTTCTCCCCCGCTTCCACTCTTCTTTTCTCACACGCTGTTTACCCCGTTAGAAAACCCCACATTTATGCTGGGAATGGTAGAAATAGAAAGTATCAGCCCCTTATTTAGGACGGGGTCAAAGCCCCGCCCCTTCTAACGGGGTTTGCTTAAATCTCTCAGAGAGAAAATCGTTTATTTGAGGATAATGATATTTCCTGAGGCTAACCAATATCAGTAGGGACCAGGTCTTCGATTTCAAAATCAATTAGTCTTAAGTCCTTTTTCTGTGAAATATCGAATTGCCCCTGGATGGAATGGAATCGGGGAACCCCCACCCGCCTGGTGCTCAAAAGATAAGCTGCTTATCTCCCTATGAGAAGCCACCAGCTCCGGTTTGTGGTCGAAGAGAGTCTTGACAATACCATAGGCTATGTTTTCCTTCATCATCTCGTTGCAAACCAAGAGATTCCAAACGACGACGGCCGGAACGTCCATACTCTGTCCGGGATAGGTTTTGGCAGGAATCACTCCTCTTACATAGAAAGGCCCGTATGTTTCCCTCATCTTGGAAATCGCCTCGGCATGACCAATGAGTTTTATCTTCACCCCTGGGGTTCCTCCCGGATCCGTGATCGCTACGGTGGGAAGACCTCCAACCCAGAAAAAGGCGTCAATCTTCCCGTCTTTCATTGCCCTAACTGATTCAGAAACACTCAACTTATCCCTGGTTAGATCTTTATTCGGATTCAATCTATAAGCTCCGAGAACCCTCAAGGCCATCACTTCTGTCTCGCTTCCCGGACTTCCCGTCGAAACCCTTTTCCCCTTCAGATCCGTGACCTTCTCTATACCTTTCCCCTCTATGGTCACCACATGCATGGTGCTTGGATAAAGTACCCCCACTGTCCTCAAAGCCATCTTTTCCTTAAACGGTTTCTTCCCTTGATACGCATCCCATGCTGTATCCGCCATAGTGAAGGCCAGGTCCGCCTTCTTTTTGCCCACCAACAGGCAATTATCGACCGAGGCCGCGGTCACCTCTGCTGTCCCCTCCAGATAAGGGATGTATTTAGATAGCATATTGGCTAGGCTCCCACCAATGGAATAATAGATGCCTCCTGTGCTCCCGGTGGCAATGGAAAACCGGACTGTTTTCTGAGCCCGGGCAGGGGAAATACCAGAAATACTAACTGTAATGAAAAAAACGATGAATCCTAACTGGATGATCCGCCTCATAAAAACTCCCTTCTGAAATGTTTAACAATCTTTTATCACGGGGTCGTCACCCACTAATCCCGCCAGAGGTGGAAACATACATTTTAGTTAACAAGTTACGCTATGCGCCATGCACTATCCTCTATGGTATTTTTGAGCCAGACTCTAATCCTGTATGGAACGATGACCCAATTGCAGTTCTCCTCCCTTAAGGCGGTAGCAGGTATTTTTCAACCAATTCTGATCATCTTGGTCTGGAAAATCCTTACGAAAGAAGGGACCTCTGCTCTCCCTTCGAAGCAAACTCCCTTCCAAAATGGCTTTGAGAAGGAGGACCATATTTTCCAAATCTCTTCTTTTGAAAAGATCCTCTAAGGTTGCGGGATAAACATCCTCGATTCTTTTCCTGAAAGAAGCTAGTTGATCTAACCCTTCATTCAGGGACTCCTCCTCTCGAACAGGACCGGCACATCTCCAGGCCAAGTCTTTTAACTCCTTAAGGATATCTCTGGGTCGGTCAAAAGTTCCTCTTCTTTTTCTGAGATAGGATCGAACTTTACGGTCCCATCTCTTGATAAAGTTTTCAGAGAAAAGACGGAAAGACCCCCCCACCCGTTCTTTCTGGCGAGCGTATTCCGCTGCGGACTGACCGCCGATTGCCCCAAACACCGCACACTCGGTTAACGCATTTCCCCCAAGTCGATTCGCGCCATGGATTCCCCAAGCTACCTCTCCCGCTGCAAAGAGTCCTGGGAGAGACGTCGCTGCCTTTTCATCAATCTCGACCCCTCCCATAAAGAAATGGACTGCCGGGGAGACCAGAAAGGGTCGATCCCAGAAAGGGAACTTTGATTTCTTGAGAAAGTTGAGCGGATAATGTTCCCATTCTCCCTGAGGGACCTGGGTCAAATCAAAAAACACATCCCCATTCTGAGAGGCATGATAAAGGGCGATAGAGAGGCGATCCCGTTGGGTAAGGATGGCTTGGTTTAAATCTCCTCGGAGGTTAAACCTCTCCAATAGATCTTCTCCTTTCTCATTGAACAAACGGAAGCCCTTCGGACAGGGAGGATAGAGGAGAAAGGAAGCGAGCCTTGGCTCTCCTAATACAAACGGATAAAATTGAACGAATTCTAAATCGAAAAGCAAAAGACCCGCCCGAAGGGCTAAGGCATATCCGTCTCCGAGGATGCTTCTCTGATTGTCATTTCTACGATAAATCGCCCCTGCCCCACCGGCGGATAGAATGACCGCTCTTGATTGAATCAAACAGGGTTTACCGTCTCTTAAGAATCCGAATGCCCCCCGGACTTCGTCCTCTTCGATGACTAAATCAAAAATGACCAGACCTGGTAAAAGCTTGATCGAGCTATTTCTGAGCCGTTCGACAAGGGGTCTGGTCAAGAGGACTCCAGGCAGTTGCGAGGAACCTTTCGGCCGACCCACGGTAAATCCCGTGCCTTTATCAAGGAGGGGGACTCCATAGTCTCTCAATTCTTTTACCGCATCCGGAGCTTTTTCGATAAAGGCCTTTACCAGTTTGACCTGGTTTAATCCTCTTCCAGATTCTAAGGTCGCCTGTAGATGTGCTTCTTCGGAAAAACGGGAGTTCGCAGCGGTGAAGACGCCATTGGTCAACGAGGTGTTGGTCCCCATCCCAATGGCAAATTTCCCCACAAGGAGAACACGAAGACCAGCCCTCTCTGCTTTCAAAGCAGCAAGGAGGCCAGTCAGGCCGCTGCCGATCACAAGAATGTCCGTGCTGAGTTCTTCCATTCACAAGAAAGTCTATTACCCAAGGATGACGACAAAGAGGGCATTCTTAGATTTTCTCCACGGACTCCAATTCAAATTTGATATGTCCAACTGGGAGTTCCAGATCGATCAGGATCGGAACCTTTTCCCCATTGGCAGTATACCAGATTCGGATTTTCCCCTCTTTATCTTCAAAGGTGGAAAAAGAGGTGCTGGACTCGAGACATACGGCCTGTACCTGTCCGTACATCTTCGACTTCACTTTCCCCTTCTTTGAATAAAACACCATCTGGCGCAACTTTATCCCATCGAAAATAGACATCGGAATATCTTGTCCCGGATAAATGTCTTCCTTCAAATAGCATTTGGCAAACATGGAAAGAGGATCATAGGTCTCACACAGAAGAGGAAACTCTTGCCTTCCCTTGTTCTCCCCTTTTTCGGCCAACACCTTCTTATTAGGGAAATCAAATGTAAACGTTTGAAGATAATTTTTTCTCCCGATGAGGAACCCCTCTTGATCAATCTCTTTCACATACTGGACGGGAGAGCATGTATCCGCATCCATGGTTGAGTGAAATCGGTTTTTCATTTTGAAGAAGAATCCGAGGGGAAGAGTTTCCACAGAGGCACGAATCTGGTAGAGAAGCTTTCCATCTTTGGAAGATCCATTTTCAATTTTAATCGAAGCCTTGAGTATGGGAACACCAAACTTTTTTGCCGTATAAAGGAATACCTTTCCCGGTCCAGGTTTTGATCCCGAAATCTGTTCCTGCTCATAATGAGGGCCGGCGAATCCCCGGCCTGAAAGGGCTCCGAGAAAAAGGAGGATTCCAATTCCTGACTTCCATCTGTCGTGCCTCATGTCCTTGGATCCGTTCTCCAGTAGGAATATCTTAAGCGATCTTCTATCTCGGAAGCAAATATTTCTCGGATTCCTATTTTTGGACAGGTTTCCTCGGTTGCCTTGACAGCGCAAAGTCACATTACCTCTCAAGCCGTCATTCCCGCGAAAGCGGGAATCCAGCTCACAAACACTGGATTCCGGGTCAAGCCCGGAATGACAAACAGAGTGAAGGGACTCTCGAGGCACTACAGTAGAAACCGTTTAGAGGAGTGGGTGATCTGGTCAGAGGCGAATTGACATAATCGAGTCTTCAGAACTGACGTTATTGAGTTACTGGGTTATAAGTTTTTTTACGCTATGTCCTATGCTCTTTGCGCCATGCTCTTGTTACCCGCAGTCTGAATAGCCGCAGTAACACTTGGCGCAACCCTCTTCAAAGACAAGAGGCCCTCCACATTCAGGGCAAGCCCCTCTTTGAAAGACCAAACTTAAGCTTCGTCGAAAAGACCCTCCCTCTTCTTTCGAAGGATGTTTTGGAATGGAGGCTCTGACCTGGGGCTCGGCCTTTGTCCTCCCTTCCTTCTCTTGAAGGTGCCATTCAATGGCCTTGGCCACTGCATCCGAGCAAGAGAGAACCTTTCCCTCCCGGTACCAGACCGGTGTATGGCAGCTGATGCCCTTCAGCTGTCGAATGATATCTTCAGGTTCAATCCCTGACCGAAAGGCCAGCGAGACCAGACGGCCGATGGCCTCGGATTGAGAGGCAACGCAGCCTCCCGCCTTTCCTATTTGGTTAAAGATCTCAAAAAGATTTCCCTCTTGATCTTCGTTCACCGTCACATAGAGGTTTCCGCACCCGGTGCGGATCTTTCGCGTAGAACCGTGAATCACATCTTGGCGAGCCCTTGGTTTCCTCTCTTCCTCGCAAAACTCCTCTTCCTCCTTCAATCGATCCTTGCCTTGGAAATCCACTCCTTTATAAAGGACTTGTTCGGCTCGACTCCTATCCCGGTAGATGGTCACTCCCTTACAACCCAGTTCGTAAGCCAATCGATAGACCTTGGCCACATCCGCTACCGTGGCGTCGTGAGGGAAATTGACGGTCTTCGAAACTGCATTGTCCGTATATTTTTGAAAAGCGGCTTGCATCCGGATATGATCCTCGGGGGTAATATCATGGGCCGTTACAAAAAGCTTCCGAATGTTCTCCGGAACTTCTTTAACATTCTGGATATTCCCATTGTAAGCGATCTTCCGCATCAGCTCTTCTGAATGGAACCCTTCCTGCTTGGCCAAGGCTTCGAAGTAGGGATTGACTTCCAAAAGCTCCTTGCCCTCCAAGACATGGCGGATAAAGGCCAGGGCAAAGAGGGGCTCGATCCCGGAGGAGGTCCCTGCAATAATCGAAATGGTTCCGGCAGGAGCAATGGTTGTGACCGTCGCATTTCTCATGGCATCCCAGCGGCCCTTCAAAGTACTTCCATCAAAATTTGGAAAAGACCCTCTCTTCAAGGCCAACTCTCTTGAGGCCTCTCTCGCCCTCTTCTGAATGAAGGCCATGACCTTTCCCCCGATCTCTAAGGCTTTCGGGCTGTTGTAGGGAATCCCCAACAGGATAAGGAGATCGGCAAATCCCATCACTCCCAGACCGATTTTTCGATTCGCCTTGGTCATCGCCTCAATCTGCGGAAGCGTATAGCGATTCATATCGATCACGTTGTCTAAAAAATGAACAGCCTTTTCAGTCGCTGAACCCAGCCTTTCCCAATCAATGGCCCCGTTCCTGACCATGTTGGAAAGATTGATGGAACCAAGGTTACAGGACTCATACGGAAGAAGCGGTTGTTCTCCGCAGGGATTGGTGCTCTCGATCTGCCCCACTTGAGGAGTGGGGTTGTCTTGATTGATCCGGTCAATAAAGATGATTCCCGGATCCCCATTCTTCCACGCGTAATGGACCATCTTCTCAAAAACCTCACGGGCATTGAGAGAACCAATGATCTCTCTCGTCCTTGGATTCCGGAGAGCATACTCCCTACCTTCTTCCACGGCCTCCATGAATTCATTGGTAGCCGCCACCGAGATATTGAAATTGTTGAAGTGATGGTCACCCTCTTTGCATTGGATGAAATGAAGAATGTCCGGGTGGTCTACACGGAGGATGCCCATATTGGCTCCCCTTCGCGTTCCTCCCTGCTTGATCGTTTCTGTGGCCGTATCGAAAACGCTCATGAAAGAGACGGGGCCGCTCGAAACTCCCTGCGTCGAACCCACCACATCATTCTTCGGCCTGATCCGAGAGAAAGAGAAACCTGTCCCGCCCCCGCTTTTTTGAATCAAGGCCATCTGTTTCACGGCGTCAAAGATCTCATCCATAGAATCTCCCACAGGGAGAACAAAACAGGCCGAGAGTTGTTGAAGCTCTCTTCCTGCATTCATCAATGTTGGAGAATTGGGGAGGAAGTCCAGGGAAGCCACTAAAGAATAGAATTCGTCTTCAATGGGAGGGAGATCGATCTCGGGATGATAGAACCGGTCCGCTTGGGCAATGTTCTTTGCCACGCGCCTAAAAAGCTCTTCGGGTGTCTCGACAATATTCCCCTGTGGGTCTTTTTGCAGGTACCGTTTCTTCAGTACGGTCATGGCATTTTGCGTCAGTTGGCCCAACTCCATCTTTTTTCCTCCCCCACTAAATATAAGCAGTACTAAGAACCTTACCACAATATTTTGTGTTGTCAAGGGAAATTTTTTGCGTTTTCTTGAGAACCACTCTGAACTCTCTTTTTGAGCTCTCTTGATGACGCACTTGCCTGTCGCAGGCACGAATTTCAAAGAATGACTGAACAGACTTTCTCTTCTCTCAATGCCTGATCAAAAAATCTTCACTCATAGGAAAGAAAGCGCGGCGTCTCATTTCTTCTATCCAAAGGTGCAAGGGATAAAAAAGAAAACAACAAAAATCTTATGATCTGGAAGGTTTGATCCGGCGGAGATAAGCATCGGTCTGATAGACTTCAGTGTCTCCCGAATTGAATACCTTCTGTTTAATTCTTACGATTTCTTCAAAAAGACGACCCGTAAAACGGGTGCACCGTGGTAAGTTAACGTTTCTTAGCGGTCAACCCCTTTACCTTCCAGAAGAGACTCGACAGATCACAGAGCCTTCTTCCCCAGAAAGGGGTTGCTGATTTTCTAACATTAGGATGGGCAAAGCAAAAATGACGGCATTTGATCTTCTGCAATGTTTCCTCAAATCCTTTCTCATCCCTCTCCTCATCGAAATAGTCTGGAATCCAATATCCCAAAGATGAAAAAGCACTCTTGTCGCCGGAATGGTAATGGTAAAAATCCATAAAATGATGGAGCGAGGTTTTCACTCCATATTCCTCGGGATCGAGATGCCAGGGCGAACCCGGCTCCATCTCGATCGTAAAAGTGCGAATCCCTCTCACATTGGGATAACGGTGACGGATCACCTTTTGGAGTCGAATCGTCTGTTGGACATCTTCTTCCTTCTCAAAGGGAATGCCGAGGGTGAAGAAAAGATCGCAGAAGACGCCTTCGGCTTTCAACTGGTCAAGAGACTCCATCAGGGCTTGGTTTGAATAAGAATGCCCTTTATGCATTTTTCTCAGCCGGTCCGACCCGACCTCAGGGGAGAGCGCGATCAGGGATTTGGATCCGGGAAAAGTCGCTTTAAAGGACTGAATAAAATCCTTTGTGGGGAGTCCAAAGGACTCAAAGAAACATTCCATCCTGATCTTTTCCTCCCGGATGCGGGCGAAGAGATCGAGGAAATAGTGAGGCATCTGGGGATAGGGATCGAAGCAGATGTGGAATGTCTCATAGCCATAAGCGATGGCTTCTTTAATCGATTGAAGGACACGCTCCACGCTTCTAAAGGTCACTTCTTTTCTGCCGGTGATGGTTTCCAGAGAGGAACGACCGCCGCCACACCATGTGCATTGAAAAGGACACCCCCTTCCCACGGTGAGGTCATGCATGGGCGACTTAAGAGAATACATCCAGAAATTCTTCTGTTTGGAAATTCCCTTGACGTAGAAAAATTGACCGAGATAACGGATATAGGTCGGATAATTTTTCAACAAGGAGAAGTTCGTGAAGGAGAGGTGGTTGAGCTCCTTCTCCGAAGCGACATACGAGAGAGGATTGATAAGAATTCTCCCTCTCCTTCTCCAGGTCAGGTTGGGAACGGAAAAAAGATCGTCCTTCCCTTGCAAGAGTGCGCCGGCCAACTCTAAAATAGGAGCTTCTGCTTCACCCCGAATGATCCCATCGACCTCGTCGAAGTTCCTCATGATCTCTTCGTGGAAAAAACTGGCGGTGAACCCTCCCAAAAGAACGTACGTCTGACGAGAGGCGGCTTTGATCTTCTTGACATGCTCGATCACGTCAAAGCTCTGATGGTGCCAGTGAAGGTCCATCGCGACGATCCGCGGGGCCTTCTCGCGGATATATTCGAGGATCGAAAAATTGTGATTTTCAACCCACTCCACTCCCAGGTGCACCACCTGGGTGGAAATACCACGATGCTGGAGAAGGTCGGCCAATCCGAGGAGGCCCATGGGCAGTAAGTTGATCCAGATGAAATCATTGACCGGCCGGTAATAATTGGTCAGCTTGGGAACATGAAGAAAAAGAAAATCGAGTCTTCCCATCGGCGGAATTGTAAAATGCTCACATCTATTATTTCAACCTTATCTAAGAAAATGGCATCTGAGGTATGAAACGGTTTCAAACCATTCCCTACAAAAATATGTAATTTGGAATTCCTGGTACTATGCTCGATGCAGCTTTTTAAGAATAATTCTGGCCGCAATGAAGCCTGAAAGACTTGCGCCCACAATGCCGTG
>DATHCH010000290.1:0-6041 GCA_035319625.1 Thermodesulfobacteriota bacterium | reverse complement strand
GAGGAACGAACAGGGAATAGGCCCCAGTTGTCGGACCTTCGGGAATCCGGCGCCATCGAGCAAGATGCTGACTTGATCCTTTTCATTTACCGTGACGAAGTGTATAACCGATCAGAAGATAACCCGAATCGGGGTAAAGCGGAGGTCATCATCGGAAAACAGCGGAACGGTCCCATTGGAAAGATCGACCTGGCTTTTCTGGACAAATTCACAACGTTTAAAGACCTGTACAGGGGAGAGGCTGAAAATAATTACCAGTAACCCTGTCCTATTGCGGAATGCGCCCGCCTTGCCGAGCCACGGCGAGGCAGGGATTGCGGAATTCGGAATGAAAGATCCGAAATGTGAATAGGTGCCGATGAGCCTGCCCAATATTCTGACCTTAATAAGAATCCTTTTGATGCCCTTGTTCGTCATCCTCATCATCAACAAACATCTCGATTGGGCGCTTCTCACTTTTGCGGTTGCAGGAATTACAGATGGCTTGGATGGTCTTATCGCACGTCTGACTCACCAACGGACCGAATTGGGCGCTTATCTCGATCCCATCGCCGACAAACTGCTCCTCTTCGCCGCTTTCATCTCCCTCGCCATCATCGAAGTGATCCCCAGCTGGCTCGTGGTCATCGTCATCACCCGGGATGTCATCATTCTCATGGGTTTTCTTGTCATGTTCCTCACCGGATATCATCCCAAGATCAACCCCAGCCTCTTGAGTAAGACGACCACTACTTTCCAGATTGTGACAATCCTTTTCGTATTAATGGCGTGGTACTTCCCAGCCTTCAAACATCTCTCCGTAGTCGCCGTTTACGGAACCGCCTTCATTACGATCCTATCTGGAATCCAGTACATTTATATCGGCACTCGAATTTTAAATGAAAAAAAATAGGCATCCGTCAATGAAGGGAGAAATGGATATGGCCATTATCGTTGAGGTTACCGGGAGGGAGATCCTCGACTCCAGAGGAAACCCGACCGTGGAAGTAGAAGTCTTTTTGGAAAGCGGTTTTAGCGGGAGAGCCTCAGTCCCTTCCGGAGCCTCGGCCGGAAGGCATGAAGCCTTGGAATTAAGGGATAAAGATCCCAAACGTTATCTCGGCAAAGGAGTCCGAAAAGCAGTTCGAAACATCAATCGTGTGATGGCACCTAAGCTTCTGGGAATGGACGTCCTCGGTCAAAAAGCCATCGACACGGCGATGCTCCAGTGGGATGGAACTCCAAATAAAATCCGACTGGGCGCCAACGCGCTCCTGGGCGTTTCACTGGCCTGTGCCCGGGCCGCTGCCAACCACCTGGGACTCCCTCTCTATCAGCATCTTGGAGGTCTTTCCGCCTCACGGCTCCCTCTCCCCATGATGAACATTCTCAACGGTGGCGTCCACGCCGATAATAATGTTGACCTCCAGGAATGCATGATCATTCCTGTGGGAGCCAAGGCCTTCAGGGAGGCTTTGAGAATGGGGGTGGAGGTTTTTCATCATCTCAAGGCTATTCTGAAAGGAAAAGGTTACAAAACTTCAGTAGGAGATGAGGGAGGATTTGCACCGGACCTTCGTTCCAATGAAGAAGCCTTCTCTTTGATCCTCGAGGCTATCAGGAAATCAGGTTATCAACCTGGAAGAGAGATGGTGCTTGGTATCGACGCTGCCGCTTCCGAGTTCTACCGAAAGAGCGCTTATTTTCTCAAGGCCGAAAAGAAGTCGAAAAGGACTTCTGCCGAGATGATTGACTACTACGAAGGCTTGATCAAGAGGTTTCCTATTGTCTCTATCGAAGATGGTCTTGCCGAGGATGATTGGGAAGGATGGAAAGCGATGACAGCCCGTCTGGGGAAAAAGATCCAATTGGTTGGAGACGACCTTTTCGTCACCAATCCTGATCGGCTCATGAGGGGGATTCGAGAAGGAATAGGAAATGCGATCCTCGTCAAGCTCAACCAGATTGGGACATTGACAGAAACCCTTGAAGTGATTGAGATCGCAAAAAAGGCTGGCTATCGGACCATCATCTCCCATCGCTCTGGTGAGACAGAAGATACGACCATTTCTGATTTGGCCGTGGGCACCAACGCGGGTCAGATCAAAACCGGCGCTCCCTCCAGGACGGATCGGGTGGCTAAATACAATCAACTTCTTCGAATTGAAGAGGAGCTTGGAAGCCGAGCCGCCTTTGCCCCCTCACTTCGATGGGATTTCAAAAAATAGTTCGGGGTCCACCCTTCGGCACATGAGACCATTCTCCCTCAAAGCCTCTTTGCTCGTCATGGGGATGAGCGGCATCGTTGCACAGATCGTCCTGTTGAGGGAGCTTCTCGTCTCTTTTCTTGGCAATGAGCTCACCGTCGGAATCATTCTCGGCAATTGGCTGATCCTGGAAGCGATCGGCTCTTACGTCATCGGCCGATCTGTCGAGAAGGTGGGAAGGAAAATAGAGACCTATGTGGTCTTCCAACTGGTCTTTTCGGTAGCCTTCCCTTTCTCCATCTACCTTTGTCGAATATTCAAAAACATCCTTCTTGCCACTCCCGGAGAAGGGCTTGGTTTTGGTCCCATTTTTTATTCCTCTTTGCTGATCCTCCTGCCGGTCGCGCTCCCTCATGGGGCCCTTTTCACTTATGGGTGTAAGCTCTACTCCCAGTACGTCGGAAAAGACGCTTCCTCCGTTGGAAAGGTCTATGCCTTCGAAAGCATCGGGTCCATCATCGGTGGACTGCTTGTCACATTTCTTCTTGTTCAATACTTCAATTCCTTTCAGATCGCCTTTATTCTCTCTTCGATAAATGCGTCCATTTCCGTGTTTCTTATCCCGCCTCTACTTAGGGCACCCTTCTTTCGCTTTCGAAATATGCTCTGTTACTTTTCGATCTTCCTTGCAATCCTTTTTATCTATTTTCTTTTCACTCCTTCGACAAAAGAAATCAATTCATTTTCAATTCAATCCCAGTGGAGAAACCTAAAGGTCCTCCACAATGAAAATTCGATCTACGAAAATATTACGGTCACAAAAAGAGGTGAACAATTCACCTTCTTTACCAATGGTGTCCCTTCCATCACCACCCCGGTTCCGGATGTAGCTTCCATCGAGGATTTCGTTCATTTTCCAATGCTTTTTCATGAAAAACCTGAATCGGTTTTAATCCTGAGCGGTGGTGCCGGAGGAATGATTCACGAAATTTTGAAATATCCTGTGGCGCATGTGGACTATGTTGAGTTGGATCCCCTCCTCTTGAAACTGATTCAAAAATTTTCAACGCCCCTCACGCAATCCGAGCTTTCAGATAAACGAGCAAGGATTCACTATGCCGATGGTCGGTTCTTCGTGAAAAGAACCCCGAATCGATTCGATATGATTTTCGTCGGGATTCCTGCCCCTCAGGAATTACAGACCAACAGACTTTTTTCATCTGAATTTTTCTCGACGGCCAAGGAGAAGATGAGTCCCGATGGAATCATCGTTCTTACCCTCCCGGGTTCGTTGGCCTATATCAGTCCGGAATTAAGAGATCTGAACGCGTGTATTCTGGATACCCTAAAAAGTGTTTTTCGATCGGTAAGGATAATCCCAGGTGATCTCAATCTTTATTTAGCCTCGAATTCCAGTCAGCTTGAAAAAGTCACTTCTGGGGAAATCATTAAGAGGTTTGATCAGAGGAAAATACGAACGAGCCTCTTCACCAAAGGCTATATCGAATACCGGCTTCATGAAAGATGGACGAAATGGTTTCTACAATCGATGGAAGGGAAAACGATTCCGATCAACTCCGATCTTCGTCCCATAGGCGTTTTCCTCAGCCTCTCTTACTGGAACGCCCTCTTCTCCCCATACCTCACAGGGATATTCAAATGGTTTGAAGGATTCAGCGTTCAAATATCGATATCCTTGATGGCGGTCTTCACCCTCTTGATGGGCGCTGTTTTTATAAGAAAACCTCGTCTCTCCAGGCAGTCCATTCCCTATGCCATCTTTACCACTGGATTAGCCGGGATGATATTCAATTTAGCCATCATCTTCACCTTTCAAACATTCTATGGCTATCTCTACCATCAGATTGGCTTGCTCATAGCCGTTTTCATGTTCGGGGTGGCACTGAGTAGCTTCGTAATCACCCAGCGTCTGGATCGGATAACGAGGGATTCTATTCTATTTCTGAGAATAGAAATGGCCATCATTTGCTTCTCATTTCTCTTCCCCTTCGTGTTCTCCATCCCAGCTCCGTATCTTGAAAAACCAGCGGTCTTTCTTCTTATCTACCCGGTATTTTTGGTCATGTCCTTTCTCTCCGGCGCGTGGATCGGGCTCCAGTTCCCTCTGGCGACTAAAATCTATCTCGGTGCGCCTGAAAAGGGAGAAATGCTTGGCCACACTGCTGGGCTACTGTACGGAGCGGATCTCTTGGGAGGCTTTTTGGGAGGACTCTTTGGAGGCATTCTTTTATTGCCCATTCTGGGCTTGAAGCAGTCCTGCTTCATGATGGCCATGATCAAAATCAGCAGTGGAATCCTCTTTCTTCTGTCCATGAAACTCAACATCCCCCTCACCCCGCCCTCTTCCCCAATGGGGAGAGGGGAAGAGTGAGGGGGCTTCCGTTTCTCCATGACGTTCTCTTATATTGAGATTTCAGGCCTGACGTGTAAGGGCGTGTAACGAGGAAGGTTAGCAGCGGTTATCTGCCGTTCACTGGATTGATTCGGATAGTAAAGAGGCACACATCCCCTCTTCCCATTCACCGGATCATAAATAGGATGTATCCCTGTTTCACTGTTTAAAATAAAGATTTGAACCCACTAATCCAAAGCCGGAACATTTCCAAAAAACCCCACTTCGTTGAGCCAAGCACCATCAGTACTATGATCAAAACGACAAACCCTAAACAAACATAAACCATCTCCTTACTGACAAGTGGTTGAGTCGTCTTATCCATCTCAGTTCCTCCCTCCGGCTTTTTTAGGGGTTCCCCTTAATTTGAATTATTATATCATTGTATTGTAGGACAGTATAGATAATAGTTAGACTACTGTCAAGACGGTAATGAAACATCTCTCTCCTTTCCCTCTCCCCACCCGCAGATAGTTGCTGAGGACAGGGAGAGGGTGAGGGGGACGATGGAATGGACAACATAAAGAAGATCGGAATAAAGTATTGCGGTGGATGTAATCCTTTTTATGAAAGGGTGGAGGTGATTCAAAGGCTCCAACCTTTGTTAGAAGACCGATTTATCTTTGCCGTCGACGACCTGCAAGATTCTGACATAATGGTCCTCGTGAGCGGATGTCCCCGGGCCTGTGCCCACAAAAATTCAGGTAGTTATGACGTTCCCTCTCACTCGATTCTCGGAGAAAATGATTTTGAAAGCCTGATCAAACGGCTGACCGCTTTCAACCAAAAAAGCGATTGAGGTCACCTGCAAGAATAAGGATCGCACAGCTGGCATCTTGGCGGAGATGAGGGCATAATGAATTATTAAAAACTTGCCAAAGGCATTCGAAATTTCCCCTCACCCTTCCTCTCTCCCCCTGCCCACCGGCAGGCAGGGGCGAGAGGGAGGGGGTGTGAGAAGGAGAAAAAATGAAACGAATCGTTACCAAGGAAGATTACATCCAGAGCCTCAAAGACCTCCGTCACGTGGTCTATTACAACGGGAAGCGTGTGGAGGATATCACGGAGCATCCCGCTCTTCGGCCGCATATCAATTCTGCAGCCCTCACTTATGAACTTGCCCTTCGGCCTGAACATGAGGACTTGATGACAGCCACTTCCCATTTGACCGGCAGGAAGATCAACCGATTCACTCACATTCATCAAAGCGTGGACGATCTCATTAAGAAAGTCCAGATGCTCCGCCTCATCGCCCATGAAACAGGCTCCTGCTTTCAACGATGTGTGGGGTTCGATGCCTTGAATGCCACGTACATGACGACTTATGATATCGATCAAAAATACAAGACAGATTACTTCGAACGATTCAAAAAGTATCTGATCCACGTCCAGGATAGCAATGTGATGCTGGTGGGCGGGATGACCGATGTCAAAGGAGACCG